>JBBSGQ010000170.1:0-7721 GCA_038253965.1 Acidimicrobiales bacterium
CGGGCCTCGGGTGTGAGCGAGACGAGGTTCCCGAACGAGGTCGACTCGGCCCAACTCCCCCCGCGGCTGTCGATCACTGTCGACGACGAATCGCCGGCGTCTGGGAACACCTCGAGGCGCTGATCCTTCGGGTCGTATCGCATCGCCTTCTGGCCGGGTCGCTCGGTCTCCCCGCTGTTCTGCTGGATCGTGCTCCAGTTGCGCGCCCGACGGCGATTCGTGTCAGTGACCAGCAGGGCGGCGTGGCGTGCCACCTCGCGACGCAGGGCAGCGCTGTCCTTGGCGAAGGTGGCCGAGTACAGGATCAGGCCATGGCCGTCGATCAAGCCGGCGCCGGCTGCGTCGACCAGGCCTTCGCCGTCCCCTGCGACGATCACGGGACGATCGGTCGGCTCAACCCGCAGGATGTTCTCCGCATCCGACACCGGCAGCGCCGCCACCTGGGGCGGGTCGGGGAACGAAGGCGGGGTCTGCAGCTCCTGCTCGTCGTTGAGCGGCAGCGACGGGCGCGCGACGTTGCGCCTCGTGCCTCCGAACCCGACCGGGCGGCCCACGCCTGGCGCGTGCCGCAGGAGGTCCCAGAGCAGACGGGGCCGCGGGGTGTCGTAGCGTTCGTAGGTCAGGTCGGAGCGGAAGTTGATGTCGCCGGCGGCCATCAACCGTGCCACCGGGGCGATGCTGCGCGAGTCGAGCACGCCCTCCTGGATCTGGCGGTCGAAGGCGTTCAGCAGGTCCGCCGACGCCGGCGCGCCATAGGGGATGAGCTCGCGTGCCACGTACGGCCGATCCATGAGGCCAGGGGTGATCGGATCGACTGTCGTACCCCAGCGGTAGGATGCGAAGTCGCTGCCTGGGACCTCGAGCACCCGGGTGTCGGCGCCGCGACTGTCGAGGTAACGGGCGTCCTGTTTCCAGTAGTCGGGGATCGATTCACTGCGGTCGAGATTCCTGTCGACCATCTGGTTGGTCCACAGCGGAGCCAGGCCGAGCAGGGCCAGGACCATCACCCCGCCCACCGCCGGTCGCGCCCAGCGCTGGTGCTCGGCGAAGAGCGCCGCGAGACCGGTGCCCAGCAGCACCGCGAGGCCGAGCACGAGAAGTGGTGCCGCCCGTGGCAGGCTGCGCATGGCGAGGCCGGCATCGGTGGCCAAGAAGACCTTGATCCCCCGGCCGGCGATCGGCGGGTGGCTCCACGGATGCCCACCCACCGATAGCAGCGTGCCGATGAACACCAGCGCCACGAAAAAGGCGCGTTCGCGGAACCTGGCCGCGGCACCGCCCATCAGGCCGAGGATCGCCAACAGGTAGCTGACGGTCAGCATCCATGCCTGTTGGGTGTAGGCCTTCGACGCAGCGATCCACGGACCGAAGCGGTCCTCGCCATAGAAGAACCAGTAGCCGATTCCCCGGAGCACTTCCGGCGCTGACGACGCCGCGCCGACCGTCTCGGCCGTCTCGGTGTACCGGAGGACATTGATGCCGTAGGCGCTCTGGGCCCACAGGCCAGCCATCCACCACAGCGAGCATCCGATCGTCAACACCCCGATCCGCCCGACGACCGCAGCGGCCTGTTTGAGACCGACTTCGCGCGTCACGAACATCTCGTGGAGGATCCACAGCAGCGGTCCGAGCCCGCTCAGCAGCAACGCCGTGGCGTTGACGCTCCCGATCGTGGCGACTGTCAAGGCGAAGAGTGCCGGATAGCGCCAGCCACCGCGGCGCAGGGCGAGCACGGTGAAGGCGATGAGCCACGGCAGTCCGGCGAAGGGCAGCAGGATGATCGAGATCCGGGCGGCCAGGGTGAGGACGTAGGGCGTGAGGGCGTACACGAACGTCGCAGCGGTGACGTGCGGGCCTCGTTGGCCGACGCTGTTCAGCAGGTACCGGACCCCCAGCCCGGCGAGGAACAGGATCGAGCCGAGCCAGATGCGTTGCGCGACCCAGTCGGGTACGCCGGCGGTCTGGGCCAGCCAGTAGTACGGGCCGATCGGCCACAGGTACCCGATGTTCTGGTGGGTGACTGTGCCCATCCCGATGTTCGGGTCCCACATGGACACCGCCCGGCCGAGCATCCGACCGGGATCCAGGTACAGGTACGACTTGGTGTCAGCGCCGACCTTGCCCGGCTTGGTCAGCAGGAGCGGTAGGTAGATCAGCGCGCCCAGCAGCAACGTCGGCAGGGCCTCGCGCAGGCGACGCCGAAAGCGAGGGGTCAACCCCTTCCGACCGGCACTGGAGAAGAGTGACCCCGGTGGCGCTTGGCCTCCTCAGCCAGCGTGTTCAAGATACGGGTGGCAGTCGTGGCCCAATTGAACTTGGAGGCGTGGATGAGCGCGCCGGCACGCAGGCGGGCCCGGAGCGCGGGGTCATTGGCAAGGGCCGAGAGGTGGGTGACGATCTCGGCGTCGTCGTCAGCCAGCAGCCCGCTGACCCCCTCCTCGACGGCGTCGACGTGTCCCGGGATACGAGTGGCCAAGCTCGGGGTACCGCACGCCGCGGCCTCGGTGAGGGTCATGCCCCAGCCTTCGCGTACTGAGGTGCTGCAGACCGCCCACGCCCGGCGATACAGATCGATGAGCTCGCTGTCCGACACCCGACCGAGGAACGTCACGTAGCTCTCGGCATCGAGGGAGCGCACGAGGTCGCGGAGCGAGTTGCGGTCAGGCCCGGTACCGACGAGGGCCAAGGTCAGGTCGGGTGCGGTCCGGCGGGCCGCGACCACCGCGCGGATGAGCCGATCGAACCGCTTGACCGGCATGAGCCGGCCAACGCCGAGCACGAGCGCAGTCGGGGATGGCTCGCCGCCGGGACTGAATCGCGGATCGAGGCCGGGAGGTATCACCTCGATGCGGTCGTCGTGGAATCCGAGCTCGACCATCTCCTGTTTCGAGCTGGGTGACAGGGTGATGATCTGGCTGCGCCGGTACAGCAGGGGAGCGATCCGGCTCTCCATCGTGTCGCCGAGGTGGGCGAGCTTCGGTGGGAGGACCATCTTCCACATCTCCGCGTGCACGTGGTGCAGGAACACGACCCGAGGACCGGTCGCCCACAGCGGGGAGAAGAACGGCATGCCGTTCCAGATCTCGACAAGTGCGTCCCGTCGACCGTACCGTCTGCCGATCTCACTCAGCGCAGCCCGGGGGAAGACCATGTATCGACCAGCTTTACGGATCACCTCGTAGCCATCGCGGGCCTCACGGGCGGGGTGGCCCTGGGCATAGGACGTGCGCATGACCACCTCTATGCCAGCCTCGGCCCAGTGGGCGGCGACACTTGCGGCATGGACCTCGGAGCCGCCGGCTTCGACGTCGTCCAGGTCGCGCCACGCCAGCATGTGGATGCGGCGCAGACCGGCTGCCGCAGCGATGTCACCGAGCTTTTGGCGGGCCTCGATCGAGTCGGCGGAGGAAAGGCTCATCAGGTTGGCGGTCGCGCTGCAGGGATAGTTACGCTGCTCCGGGCATTGCTCGGTGCGTCTGCGGTGCCGGGTCACCTTAGTACACGGGCTCGCGATCCCCGGCCGACGCCCTCTGCCAACCGACCGAAGCGGAAGCGAGCTGTTCTCGATGAGTCAAACCGTCCCAGGAGCGCTCGACGAGACAGGGTTCGAAGCGACAAGGACCGCCGTGGCCGAGGTCGAAGGTTGGATGACGCCGGGACAGGCGCGCAAGCTCTGGGATTGCGCCTCGGCGGTGAAGCCAGGCGGACGGATCGTCGAGATCGGGAGCTTTCGCGGTCGCTCGACGATCGTGCTCGCCCGGGCGATGAAACCAGACGTCGCGCTGATCGCCATCGATCCGCACGCCGGCAACGATCGCGGACCGCAGGAGCTCGAGGGTTTCGAAGAGCACGCCGCCGCCGACTACGACGTGTTCGGAGAGAACCTCCGCCGGGCCGGAGTCGCAGACCAGGTCCGACACCTTCGCAAGTTCTCTTCCGAGGCCATCGACGACGTTCCCCCATGGATCGACCTGCTCTACATCGACGGCGCTCACCGCTTCCGTCCGGCTCTCGATGACATCCGCAGCTGGAGCGACAAGATCACACCCGGAGGCACGCTGCTGATCCATGACTCGTTCAGCTCCATCGGCGTCACCGGAGCCCTCATCGCCTCGCTGTTCTTCGGCCGAGAGTTCCGCTACCTCGGTCGGTCCGAGTCGATGACCCACTACCGGCGCGAGGCACTTCCCGGTGACGCACGGCTGCGCAACGCGGCGCGACAGGCGGCGCAGCTTCCCTGGTTCGTCCGCAATGTCCTGATCAAGTTCCTCATCGTGGCTCACCTGGGCCGGCTGACACGGCCCCTGTTCGGCCACGACTCCTCGGTGTGGCCGTACTGATGACCACTCCCAGCCTGCAACCGGAACGTGCGGCCGCAACTACGCCCGAGCGGTCGCCGGACGACATGACCCTCACCATCGTCATGCCCGTCTACAACGAACGTGAGACGCTGCGGACGGCGCTCGATCGGGTGCTGGCGGTCGAGATGGTGGTGCCAACCGAGGTTCTCGTCGTGGACGACGGGTCGACTGATGGCTGTCTCGACACCATCAAGGACCTGGAGGAGACGGGCCGGGTGGTGGTCGTGCGTCAGCCGCACAACCAGGGCAAGGGCTCGGCGCTGCGACGCGGCATCGAGGAGGCGACGGGCAACCTGCTCACCATCCTCGACGCTGATCTCGAATACGATCCCGCAGACTTCCCCAGCCTGCTCGGCCCGATCCTCGATGGCGACGCCCACGTCGTGTACGGCGCTCGCTCCTACGGCGGCCATGCCGCGTATTCGTTCTGGTTCGTGCTCGGCAACAAGGGCCTTGCGCTCTGGGCCAGCTTCTTGTTCGACGCATGGCTGACAGACATCGAGACCTGCCTCAAGGTCGCCCCGACCGAGTTGTGGCGCCGGATCGACCTGCAGTCCAACGGGTTCGGGATCGAGGCTGAGGTCACCGCCAAGCTGCTCACCATGAAGGAGCGGATCTTCGAGGTGCCGATCTCCTATCGGGCTCGCAGCCGCGAGGAGGGCAAGAAGATCCAGTGGACCGACGGGGTCGCGGCGCTCTGGATCCTGCTGAAGATCCGGCTTCGCGGCCGGTGAGTCCCGGCGCCACGCCGGTGCGGCGCGTGGCCGACGGTGGCGCCGACCCGGGTGGCGAAGACCCCGGTATCGGCGCACCGCTCGATATGTCCGATGTCGCCCCCGGTCCCCGTGGGCGGACCGCGCGTCGGTTCTTCTACCTGCTCGGTCTCATCGTGCTGGCCGGGCTCGCAGTGCGGGTGGACTTCGTGCGCAACGCGGCCCCGCCGGTACCGGCCCTCGGCGATGCCCACGCCTATCACGTGCTCGCCGACAACCTCGCCCACGGCCGCGGCTACATCCGCCCCTATGACTACGAGCGGCTCGGGCATGTGATCCGCTCCGCCGAGTACCCGCCCGCCTTTCCGGGCGTTCTCGCTGCCGTTTCCTTGGTGGGGTTGCGAACCGTCGAGCAGCAGCGCCTGGCCATGTGCTTCGTGGGCAGCGTCACAGTGGTGTTGATCGGGTTGGCTGGGCGCCGGCTCGGAGGCCAGACGGTCGGCCTGGTGGCCGCCGCAGTCGCGGCGCTGCACCCGATGCTCTTTCAGGCCGACGCCGCCCTCATGCCCGAGACGATCGCCGCGCTCGGGGGCGCAGCCGTCGTCCTGCTCGCCTTGCGGGCGGCTCGGAGCCCCGCTCTCGGTCGGTGGCTGGCGCTCGGTGCGATGTTGGGAGCCTTGATCCTCGCCCGCTCGGAGGCCGCTGTGCTGTTGCCGCTGATGGTGCTACCGATGGCGTGGCGGGTACCCGGCGTTGACACCCGGCGACGATTCGTCCTCGCTGCCTCAGCGATCGGCTTGGCGGTGGCGGTGGTCCTGCCCTGGACCGTCCGCAACGCGCTGACGTTCCACGCGTTCGTCCCTGTGTCCGACAACGTGGGCTCCGTGGCGCGTGGAGCCAACTGTGAGCTGGCCTACACCGGCGAGTACCGGGGTCTCTGGGTCACCAGCGTCGGCGACGCTAACGGCCTCTCGTCTGTGGATCCGGGGAACCGTTGCTTCTCCGGGTTCCCCATCCGCCCAGGGGTGAACGAGGCGCAGGCCGCCGCCGAGCTGCGGTCCCAGGGCACACGCTTCGCGCGAGATCACGCCGGTTCGGTGCCCGGAGTGATGCTCGTGCGCCTGGGCCGCACGCTGGGCGTGTACCGCTTCGATCAGCAAACGGCGTTCGAGAGCCTCGAGGGTCGCGCTGTGCTGTGGGAGCGAGTTGGCACCCGCGTGTTCCAGGCGCTGGCCTTGCTGGGGGTCGGCGGTGCGGTCATCCTCCTTCGTCGGAGACGATCGGTCTGGCCTCTGGCCGCAATGGTGGTGGCTGTGGTGCTCACCACGATGGCCACCTACGGCAACCAACGCTTCCGCTCGTCGGCCGAGCCGGCGGTGGTCCTCCTCGCGTCGGTCGCCATCGTCGCCATCGGCGAACGGCTGTCCGTGCGGGCGAGGGCCCTGAGCTCGACGCAATAGCGGTGGCCCTTCCCCGTCATGGCGTCGAGAACGGCGGTAGGTCAGAACACGAGGCGGCTGACCGTGAAGATGACGAGGCCGGCAAGGCCGCCGACCACTGTGCCGTTGATTCGGATGTACTGCAGGTCGCGACCGACCTGCAGCTCGATGCGACGGCTGGCATCGTCGGCGTCCCAGCGGGCGACAGTGCTCGAGATCAACTCGGCTACCTCCTCGCGGTACTGGTCGAGCAGATACACCACGGTGCGCTCCACCCAACCGTCGATCTTGGCCTGCAGCTCAAGGTCCTCCTGGATGGTTCGGCCCAGCCGGACGATGCCCTCCTCCAACCGGCGACGCAGCTCTGACGACGGATCGCCGCTCGCCTCGATCACCGACTGCTTGAGGTCGGCCCACAACGACGATGACCAGGCCCGCACGGCCGGGTGGCCCAGGAGCTGGTCCTTGAGGGACTCGCCCCGGGCAGCCAGGTCAGGGGAGTGACGGAGCTTTTCGGCCAGTTCCCTGATGCGATGATCGATCTGGGACCGGACCTCGTGCTGATGGTCGTCGGCGATCTCCTCGAGGTATCGCTGCACGCCGTTGTAGATCTTGGCGAAGACGCGATCGTCGATCACCTCCGGGACCCACCAGGGTGACTCATGCTCCAAGCGACCGCGCAAAAGCTGCCGGTTCGATTCCAGCAGCCGGCGGGCGCCGCTCAGCACCGAATCGAACAACTCCTGGTAGTGGCCGTCGTCAACGGCGATGTCGATGAGCCGGGCCGCCAGGGGCGCCGCAGGTACGGCCCGGATCCGCGAGTCGACCATCTGCTCGACCGCGGCCGACACGTCCTCGTCGCTGAGGACCTCGGTGACCGCATGTACGACATCGCCGGCGTTCGCCGCGAGCCTCGCCGCGTTGCGGGGCTCGGCGAGCCATGCGCCGATCCGCCGGGAGACGCCGATCGAGCGGATCTTGTCGGCCAGCACCGGTCCTGACAGGAAGTTGCTCTGCACGAACTGTCCGAGTCCGCGTCCGATGTCGTCCTTGCGGCTCGGGATGATCGCAGTGTGAGGTATCGGGATCCCCATCGGGTGCCGGAACAGAGCGGTGACCGCGAACCAGTCGGCCAAGGCCCCGACCATGGCGGCCTCCGCAGTGGCCCGGACGTAGCCCACCCAGGGATGGCCGCTCTCGAGCGCCCG
>JBBSGQ010000171.1:0-7703 GCA_038253965.1 Acidimicrobiales bacterium
CTTGGGCACCTGCAACCTCCTCGATCGAGTCAACCAACCTGGTTGACGCGCCGAGCTGTTGCGGTGATCCCTTGAATCCGCCTGTTCATGAACGTCGCCACGTTCCGCACCGGCTGGGTGCACACGCGTGCACTTCTCGATCAACCCCTCCGCCTTATCGCAGCTGGCCTGTTCGACCCGACGATCCCGGCGACCGTCCACGAACTCGAAGACGCAACCGACGTCTTTGCGCAGCCGTTCACGAAGCTGATCTTCTCGAGGCAATGATCGTGACTCCGCCTGTTGACTTCATACCCTGGGACCGGCCGAGTCCGCTGTTGGATCGCCTCGGTGACTTTCGCCGCCATCGGACCGAACGCGGAACCTTCGGCTTCTTGGTCGATGAGCCAAAGCTGAAGGCGCGCGGCTTGCTGCATGCCGGTGCGATCTCGACTATCGCCGACGTGTGCATCGGCCACACGCTGGCGCGTGAGACGGATCCCCCGACCCTCACCGTCAACCTCAACACGAACTTCATCGGGACCGTCTCAGGCGGGGGACCGCCACCTCACTTCAACAAGACCCGGGACAACCTCCGAGTGGTCGAAGGCGTGATCGATGTGGCCAGTGGACGAGCTACTTGTCTCGGGCACGGTTGCGTGACTGTGTGAAGAGGCCTTGGGTGAACATCGCGGTCGTGGCTTTGCGAAATCGCTCGAGGCCGGCGTCGGTGAGAACGCCGTGGCCGAGGAGTTCGTCGAGCGCGTGTTCGAGGAGCACGGGGGCGAAGTTCACAAACACCACGAAGATCGCGGCCCATTCGATGTCGAGGTCGCGGTGCATGATCCCGCGTCTGGACAGCCGCTCGAACGGTTCGGCGGAGAGTCGGACGACGAATCGGAAGAGCTCAACTGCGTCGTCGTCGCCGGCGAGGAGGGCCTGGACGAGATACCGAAAGACGATCGGGTTGGCGGCGATGAAGTCAGTGATGCGGCGCCCGGCGCGTTCGGCGATGTCTTCAGGCGCTCCGTCCTCGATGGTTGTCCCGAACGAGGCGGTGACCTGGTCAATGACGTAGGCGTCGACCGCTGCACGCAGCCCCGACTTCGTGCCGAAGTGATGCTGCACGAGGCTCGGAGACACGCCGGCCGCAGTCGCGACACCCCGGATGGTCGTCGCCGCCACGCCGTGCTCCGCGAACGACGCGAGTGCTGCGTCACGGATACGCGCCGCGGCTTTCAGGTCATCAGGCAGGTGAACCATACGGGTGTGCAGAAACCTATACACTTGTACAGGTCCGATTTCCTCTCTAGGAGAAGAACGATGCAAGCGGATGCTCGAACGGTCCAGCATGACGCCCCGAGACGCGATCAGGGGGTAACCACCGGATACCGACGGATCAGCTCGCTGACCGGCGCCGTTGGGGTCATCCTCATCTTCGTCGTGCTGTTCCTCCCCGGGCCGGCACCAAAGACGAGTGATTCGGTGCAGCACCTCACCGAGGTGCTCATCGACAAGCGCCGAGTCTTCCTGTGCGGCGCCTATGTCAGCGGGCTGGGCGCGCTGGCGCTGTTCTGGTTCCTCGGCGCAGTGCGTACCTTCCTCCGGCCAACCGAGGAGGATGCCGCCGCGGCCACGACGGCGGTCGTGGGCGGCGCCTCCGCGGTTGTGCTGATGCTGCTCGGGATGACGATGTCGACGGGTCTCGCGCTCGGCGCGGCAGGCATGCACGACGACGCGCTCGTTCGAGCACTGACCGACATCGGCAACATCCTCATCGAGTTCAGCAAGTTCGGGTTCGCCGCGCTGATTCTCGGCGTGGTGAGCGCGGCGCGGCATGCTCGCCTGCTGCCGCGCCGAATGCTCGGGATCGGGACGGCAGCTGCGCTGATCCTCGTCCTGAGCGCGATATCCCCGTTCGTGGCCGACACCGGGCTCTGGCAGTTCGGTGGCGGACCCGAGATCGCCGGAGGCGCACCCGCAGCGCTGTGGCTGATGTGGCTGAGCATCACCATGGCACGCGATCGGCCCACACCCATCGAGCTCCGCGCGTCGGCATGACACCGAAAGTCAACCCCTACCTGTCCGGTGGCTACGCGCCGGTGACCGACGAGTCGACCTTCATGGATCTCGAGGTGATCGGATCCGTCCCCGAAGAGCTTGACGGCACCTTCCTACGGGTGGGACCAAATCCGATCGTGCCCACGGATCCGTCGAGCTACCACTGGTTCCTCGGCGACGGCATGGTGCACGCCATCGACCTCCAAGGCGGCCGAGCAGTGAGCTACCGCAACCGCTGGGTCCGCACCGACCACGCGGCTGCCGCGCTCGGCGAGGAGCCGATCCCCGACCAGCCGCCCGAGGTCTTCCTTCCGGGAGCCAACGTCGCGAACACAAGCATCGTCACTCACGCCGGACGAACATTGGCACTCGTCGAGGTCTGCCTTCCCACCGAGATCACAGCCTCCGCCGACACACTCGGCCGCCACGACTTCGGCGGCCGACTCCGGACGTCGATGACGGCCCACCCAAAGATCGACCCGGTCACCAGCGAGATGTTCTTCTTCGGCTACGACCTGTTCGGTCCGCCCTACATCCGATTCCACGTCGTCGACGCAGCCGGCGCGCTCGCGCGGACCGAGCCGATCACCTTCGCGGGGCCGACACTCGTGCACGACTTCGCGATCACCGAGCAGTCCGTGATCTGGATGGATCTCCCCGTGGTCTTCGACGCGTCCTTGATCGGGCAGCGACCGTTCCCGTTCAGCTGGCAACCAGATCGGGGCGCCCGCATCGGGGTCATGCCGCGGTCCGGCGGCGATGTCGACATCCAGTGGTTCGAAATCGAGCCCTGCTTCGTGTACCACGTGCTCAACGCGTATGAGACACCCGACCAGGTCGTCATCGACGTCATCCGCTACGGCGACATGTTCACGACCGACCGTCACGGCGCGGGCGGATCCGAACCATCGCTTGAACGGATCACCCTTCACCGCAGGACAGGAGTCAGCTCACGCGAGCGAATCGACGATCGAGCTCAGGAGTTCCCGCGCGTCGCCGACCGTAGGGTCGGGCGCCGACACCGATACGGCTACACCGTCACCGAACATTCCCTCCTCAAGTACGACCTCGACCTCGGCGTCGTCGAAGCACACCACCTCGGCGACACGACCGTGCCAGGCGAAGCCATCTTCGTTCCCTCCGCCGCCGCGAACGCGGACGATGAAGGCTGGCTACTGACCATCGTCCACGACACCCGCAGCCAACACAGCGCCCTTCTCGTCATCGACGCACACGACCTCCGCACCGTCGCCCACATCGCCATCCCCCAACGCATCCCTCACGGCTTCCACGCCCACTGGGTCGCGCGATTCGAGGTTCCAGTAGGCCTCACTCGCCGCGGATCTCAAGGCTCGTAGGAAGTCCAGGTTGTACGAGTCACTCTCGGCTTCTCCACACGCCAGGCGCCAGTCAGAGCCGACGAGATATCGGCCGCGATGAGCGACCACCCGACGGCCGCGCCGATGCCGGAAGCCATCGTGTTGAGAGAGTGGCCGTGGCCGAACGACCCAGTCCGCTACTTCCGCGCCCGCACCGCCTATGTCGAGCGACTCTGGCTGCCCATGTTGGGACCAGGAGCACTTGTCCTCCTCCGATTCCTCGTCGAGGTACTCGAGATTCACGGTGACGGAGCGGTACTCGAAACCTCAACCCTCTCCGTCGCGCTCGGGTTCGGCTCGCGGACACAGCCGGGAGCGCATTCCCGACTCGATCGGGCGCTTCGCCGGCTCGAGCGATTCGGCTTCGCGCATCGCGCCGCCGGTGAAGTGAAGGTTCGCGGAGAGCTTCCGGTTCTCGACGAACGCGATCTTTCACGGCTGCCGGCCGTTCTCCGCGAACGCCATGACCGCGCGTTGGGCACGGAGTAGCGAATGGATGAAGGGCAGATGCCTAACGCGACAGCGGCATGGCGGCGCGGGGGGAACTATGCCGCAGAGGACGCCGTTGTCCTCATACCAGTTCGCCCGCAGGGAACGCGACGCTATAAGCGGCTGTCAGCCCCCGTCTGCGGCGGGGATCGGAACCTTTACGTGCTGTTCGTAGCGACAAGCCTGAAGCGCACGAGCGCGCCCGTCATTGTCAGTGTAGGGGCGCCACCGTCTTCCCTGGATGGCCGCCGGTGCAGGTGATGCCGCACGACGTGGGTTGCAGCGGCCACGCCGCACGACTGGGATGCCTGCGCGTCACACTGATCGGCACGCGGCGAACATCTTTCGAAGAGCTCGCAACCGAGCCTCCAGGGGGGCGAGCGCATGAGCCGGGTCACAGCGGCCTTCGCCGCTCCCATCGCTCGGACACTGATCGTGCTGCTTGGCTGTCGGAGCTCAGAACGCTCGGGTCTTCCGCCACACCCTCGCCGTGTCGATTGGAGCGCTTTGACAGAGCGACGATCAACCGTCGCGGAGCGGCGGGCAGGCGATGCGCCAGAGAGTAGAAACCTGGGTAGACCAACAGTGGGCGTCCCCGGCGCAGCGCCCTGACTACCCGCCGCGCCAGCTCGTCGGGCTCGCCCATCGGGCCGAGCGTCAATGCACGCCTCGCACCCGGGACCAACTCACGCAGACCGACTTGCACTGCCGTTTCCACCGGGCCGGCGATCACCTCGAGTACGTGAATTCCGCTGCCGGCCAGCTCCTGGCGCAGTGTCTCCGTCGCGATGGCGAGCGCGGCCTTCGTGGCGGAGTAGTGGCCAAGGCCGGGGACGGTGACCACCTGCGCCAGCGCGGTGATGTTGACGACTGCGCCATGGCGCCGCCCGCGCATGGCCGGTACGAGAGCCTGTTGCAATGCCATCGGTGCCCAGAAGTTCACCTCGAAGGCTGCGCGAGCCTCTTGTCGGTCGCCTACGCTCCATTGGTTGCCGCTGACCCCTACGCCGGCGTTGTTGACCAGAACGTCGACTCCGCCCAAACGGCTGGTCACACGCTCGGCGACGTCGGCGGCAACACCCCGGACGGAGAGATCAGCGACTTCGACGGTTGGACGAACACCGTGACGCTGCTCGATCACGCGGGCGAGACGGTCGAGCCTGTCCTCGCGTCGAGCCACCAGGGCCAGGACGGCTCCGCGTCCGGCCATCTCGAGCGCGAGCTCGTAACCGATGCCGCTCGACGCGCCTGTCAGTAGGACCCGCGACCTCGAGAGATCGAACCGTGGCATCACAAGACTTCCCCTCTTGACGGGAGCGGGCGAATGGAGCAGCGTGCTTCTAAATCAGGTAGTTGTCAACCGATTCGAGAGGCTCCGGGTATGAGACATGTCATGAGGGTCCATGTGCCGCCGGGCGCCGCCTGCGTCGGCGTGATGAACGTCGACGTCTGACGATGGACGCGCTTGTCTCGACTGCTTGGCTCGCCGAAGAGTTAGGCGCAACCGACCTGCGAATCATCGACTGCACCTTTCACCTCACTGACCCAGGCCGAGGGCGTCGCGACTGGGAGTCGGCCCACATCCCGACGTCGTTCTTTCTCGACCTCGTCGAGTTCTCGGCGCCCGACTCGACGATCCCTTTCACCATGCTCCCTGCCGCGGAGCTCGCTGGGCGGCTGTCGAATGTTGGTGTCGGCGACGGAACTCGCGTCGTGGTGTACGACGCTCACGGCAGCGTTTGGGCCGCCCGGTTGTGGTGGATGCTCCACTCACTCGGTTTCGACGACGCCGCCGTCCTCGACGGCGGGTGGACATCGTGGAAGGCCGAGGCTCGCCCGACGTCCGCTGACGCGGTGGCCTATCCGGCGGTGAGGCTGTGCCCCCAACCGAGGCCTGGCGTGTTCGTCGACAGACAAGCGGTTCTGGACGCGACGTCCGACCCGGACGTGGCGATCGTCTTCGCTCTCGAGAGGGCGCTGTACACCGGCGAACGCGCCGACTACGGACGTCCCGGACACATACCAGGGGCTCTGAACGTTCCCGCCCACGACATCATCGACCACAGGACACAGCGGTACCGGTCACTGCCGGAACTGCGGCAACAGTTTGAGGGCGTCGTCGACCGCGCACATGTCATCACCTATTGCGGCGCCGGTATTGCTGCCTGCTCCGACGCGTTCGCCCTCAAGGTGCTCGGCCACGAAAGCGTCTCCGTGTATGACGGGTCCCTCCTCGAGTGGTGCGCGGATGCCGGCTTGCCCCTCCAGTGCAGTGAGCACTTCGCGTGATCGAAGCGTCGCCTGCACTCGTCGGGCCGGTTGGCCAGGCGAGCCGTGCGCAACGGTGCGCCGAGTCGTCGGCGGACATCAGGGCGACCGATCACTCACGTCGAGAAGACGTGCAGTAGTGACCTCGGGCGTTGATGCATCCACCGGATTTCGTCGATGCAGACCATCGGCTGGTTGCGCGCGTGACCCGGTCAGAGGCAGTGCTGCGGACGTGATGACGTCCCACGCATCGATCGCTCCGCACGCGGCGCGCCTGCGACGGCATCCGCGGAGGTCGCCGATGGCATCTGCGCACCTGACTTCAACGATCGGGGCAGCATGAAAATCGCAAGCGGCGATATCGAACTCGACGTCGACGCCGAAGGTGCAGGGCAGCGGGTCCTCCTGCTTCACGGGTGGCCAGAGGACAAGGACCTGTGGAGTCACCAGGTCCCCGAGCTCGTCGCGAACGGGTTTCAGGTCGTCGTCCCGGACTTGCGGGGCTTCGGCCAGTCAGATCGCCCTGAAGCCGCGGACCAGTACGGGATGATCCTGCTCGTTCGAGACGTGGCGGCGATTCTCGACAGTCTGAACCTTGAGCGGGTGCACGTCGTCGGGCATGACGTCGGTGCTGCGCTGGCATGGACCCTGTCAGCTTTCGTGCCGGAACGGGTCGACCGTCTTGTCGTCATGTCGGTTGGTCACCCCTCTGCGTTCCAGGGCGCCGCACTCGCGCAACACGAGAAGTTCTGGTACACGCTCCTGTTCCAGTTCGAAGGCATCGCCGAGCGATGGCTCCAGTCAGACGATTGGCGCAACCTCCGAGCGTTCTTGGCCGACCACCCCGACCTGGACCGGTGCATAGCCAACCTGGCGCGGCCAGGTGCGCTGACGGCAACACTGAACTGGTACCGCGCCAACCTGCCCGCAGAGCGATTCGTCGACCCGCCGATTGAGTTCCCGCCTACCAAAGCCTCCACGCTTGCCATTTGGAGCGATCGTGACCATGCACTCACCGAAGCCGTGATGCTCGCGTCGGAGGCATTCGTCGCGTCACAGTGGAGGTATGTGCGGCTCGAAGGTGTCGGACACTTCATCCCTCTGGCCGCACCGGCGGCCTTGAACTCGCTTCTCCTGGAGTTCCTCCAACAGGACGTCTGACGCGCGCTCCGACGCGAGCGTCGATCGTCTTGGTCCTCGACGCATGGCAATCGCGATTGCTAGAGGAGACCGTCCCCCTGCGCGGCGAGAAACTCGACGAGCAACTCCGTTACTGCGTCGGGTTGCTCTTGTTGCACCCAATGGCCACACGCCGGTAGCACGTGAGACCCATGCAGAAGCGGCAGCGTCTCCGGAAAGCGCGCGATGTCATCGCCGCCCCAAAGCGTCGGACCGTCCAGCGCCCCACCGATGAAGAGGGCAGGTATCCGGATCGGCTGATCCGCTAGGGCGGCCAGTTGGACCCAGTCGCGCTCGAGGTTGCGGTAGCGGTTGAGCGCTCCGGTGAACCCGGTTCGTTCGAACTCC
>JBBSGQ010000172.1:0-7687 GCA_038253965.1 Acidimicrobiales bacterium
AACGCGAGCACGATCATGAGCGCGGCCGACCCGATCGCTCCCCACCACGCAACCAGTGCCAGGCGACGAACGCCCCGTCGAAGCGCCTCCTCGTTGGGCGCCGAGCGGTGCCGGTCGCGTCGCCAGAGGCCCCAGGTGGCCGCGACGATCGGCGGCCAGAGCAGGTAGAACTGCTCCTCGATGGCCAGGCTCCAGGTGTGCTCGAGCCAAGAGGGCAGCAGGCTCCGCTGCCAGTAGCCGTTGCCTCGCAGGATGGAGAACCAGTTCGCCACATAGCCCAGGGTCGCGACCCCCTCTTCGCGCAGCTGCCCACGCGACACCGGCGGCACCAGCCAATGAGCTGCGACGCCGACCGCCACCAGGACGGCCAGGAGCGCGGGCAACAACCGGCGCGCCCGCCGGGCCCAGAACCCGGGGAGCGACACCTTGCCCGTCGCCGCCCACTCGAGCACCAACAACGATGTGATGAGGTAACCCGAAAGGACGAAGAAGAGGTCCACTCCCAGGTAGCCACCCGTCAGATGACCGGCATGGAAGACCAGAACGCCGACCACGGCTATGCCGCGCAGTCCATCCAGCGCCGGGATGTGACGGAGCTGACGCCGCCCTCCTCGCTCCAGCAGTCGAGGCACGGCTTTCATCGTGGGACCTACGGTAGTTGTCGCCCCCTCGTGTTCAGGGAGCGGCATGACATCGTCGATGCGCCATGTCGCGGTCGTGGCGGCCACACAGACGGGATGTCGCGTCGGCTCCGAGCTCTTGTGCTGGTCACCGCCACAGTCG
Organism: Acidimicrobiales bacterium; assembly: GCA_038253965.1. Lineage (GTDB taxonomy): Bacteria > Actinomycetota > Acidimicrobiia > Acidimicrobiales > Iamiaceae > JBBSGQ01. The sequence goes on from JBBSGQ010000172.1 coordinate 784, forward strand.
CCATGGCGGCCAGTGCGACAGCCTGTGCGGGGCGAGATCGCGCCGGCCGAACCGGTCGGCCGGTCCGCCTGCCGTCGCTCTCGATGCTCGACGTGGCATCTGGTCACCAGGTGGATCTGGCGAGGTACCAGCCACGGCGAAAGGCACTGCTCGTATGGGCGTGGGCTCCGTACTGTCCGTATTGCCGGCGGGAAGCACCGGCGGTCGAGCAGTTCGCACGGCTTCACCGCGGCGACGTACAGGTCGTCGGCGTCGGCACCCAGAACACGGCCGCCGAGGCTCGAGCCTTCCGGCGCCAGACAGGTATCCGATCGTTCCCGCTGCTGTACGAGGCTGACGGGTTCCGGTCATGGAAGCCCTTCGGGTTCGCCGCTCAGCCGGCCGCTGCGCTGCTGAGCTCGGACGGCCGGCTGCTCCGTGTCTGGAGCGGGCCGTTCGACGAAGCCGAAGTGCTCAGACTGGTTGCCGCCTGACGCCCGTCATCGTCCGGGCTGGTTGTCATAGGTGGGGCTGCCGGCCGCCTCCCACTCCTGGTAGAAGTCGAAGAACGGTTGGCCGAAGGGATCCTGGCCTCGCAGAGGCATGGAGCCCCGCCGGATCGTGAAGTCGAGCGGAGCGAGCTCTCCGGCCCGGGCGAAGTGCCGTTCAGCCGCGTCCTCGGCACCGATGCGAAAGAGGTGAGCAGCCAGCCTGCGCTCGGTGCGGGCCTGCATCTGGCTGGCCGACGGCAACATCTGCCCTGCGCGGATCTGGTCCTCGTCGGTGGACGGAAGCTCGTCGTGGACCACCCAACGCTCCAGTGCGTCGAGGAACGGGCCTGATGATCGTCCGTGGAAGTCCACGAACATGTCGGTGCCAAACTCTGCGGTCGTCGGCCGGACGATCCGGTCGTCCTCGTCTATCCACACGACTGTCGGCACGTTGATGATCCCGTAGAGCTCGGCCACGACGTGATCTCGATCGATGAGGACCGGCAGCTCGGGCGTCTCAGCGGTCCACGGCATCACATCCTCGACTCGCTCGTCGAGTGCCACCGCGATGGCCGAGAAGTTCTTGTCCTGCCACTCGACGTGCTTGGCCTGCCAGACCGGCAGGTCGTAGCGGCACCCTCACCACGAGGCGAACGCGACGAGCAACCGCTTGCGACCGGCGAAGTCGCGCAGCGACACATCGTTGCCCTCGAGGTCAGGCACCGTGAAGTCAGGAGCGCGCAACGACCGCATGGTCTCGGCCGCCTCGGACGCCGCCATACCGATCACCGCCAGGCCGTGATCGGCCTCGGTCGCAACGGGTCTGCGGAGCATGCTGCCGAGCGCCTCGACGTCGATCAGCCCTGACGGACCGAGCTCGGCACGAGCCCGAACGGGCACGCACACGTCGCCTTGGCAGAGGCCCTGAGGCTTCAACTCCCACCCGGTGGTCGCGGTCAGCGCCTCCTCCTGCACCAGCAAGGAGCCGTCGCTGCGGAACCCCTCCACGGTGGCTTCGTGGTCAGTGATCACAGTGATCGACGCGGCATCCATGCCGGCACCCTACGGGACGACTCGACAGTTGTCCTTGCTGACGCAGGCTGTGTCGTACGACGGGTCCCGCGCTAGACAGAGTGGGTTCGTCCTTGTCGCCCACAGGAGCAGTGTCCAATGCCCGAAGCAGTGATCGTCGCCACAGCTCGTACGCCGATCGGCCGCGCCGTCAAGGGATCGCTCAAGGACATGCGCCCGGACGACCTCACGGGTTTCATCCTCGACGACGTGTTGAACAAGGTGCCGCAGCTCGACCGGAGCCAGGTCGAAGACGTGATCCTCGGGTGCGGCCAGCCAGCCGGCGAGGCGGGCTACAACGCCGCGCGGCTCGCGGCCATCATGGCCGGGATGCCCGATGTACCGGGTGTGATCGTGAACCGCTACTGCTCATCGTCGCTGCAGACCATCCGCATGGCCGCTCACGCCATCCGCGCCGGCGAGGGTGACGTGTTCATAGCCGCCGGCGTGGAGACCGTCAGCCGGTACTTGCACGGCGCAGCTGATACCGGCCCTCACAACCCGATCTTCGCGGACGCCGAGGCCCGCACGGCCGAGCGCAGCGGAGGTGGCGCTGACCCATGGTCTCCACCCGAGGGTCTGCCGGACGTCTACATCGCGATGGGCCAGACCGCGGAGAACGTCGCCGAGTTCGAAGACGTCTCCCGAGAGGACATGGACGCGTTCGCAGCTCTGTCCCAGCAACGGGCCAGCGAATCCTTGGAGAACGGGTTCTGGGAGCGCGAGATCACGCCGGTCACCACGCCAGACGGCACCGTGGTCTCGCGCGACGACGGTATCCGACCCGGCACAACGGTCGAGACGCTGGCCGGCCTGAAGCCGGTGTTCCGGCCCGACGGCAAGGTGACTGCGGGTAACGCCTGTCCGCTGAACGATGGTGCCGCGGCGGTCATCGTCATGAGCGACACCAAGGCTGCCGAGCTCGGTCTCACCGCCCTCGCCAGAGTGGTGGCGAGCGGTGTCACCGGTCTCAACCCTGAGATCATGGGCATGGGTCCGGTCGAAGCCAGCCGCCAGGCGTTGAAGCGGGCCGGCATGACCATCGACGACATCGATCTCGTCGAGATCAACGAGGCGTTCGCCGCCCAGATCGTGCCATCGGCTCGCCAACTCGGTATCGACTACGACAAGCTCAACGTGCACGGGGGCGCCATCGCCGTCGGCCACCCGTTCGGCATGACCGGCGCCCGCATCATGACCACCCTGATCAACGGCCTGCAGACCGAGGACAAGACGTTCGGCCTCGAGACGATGTGCGTCGGCGGCGGCCAGGGCATGGCCATGATCGTGGAGCGCCTCAGCTAAGAGCCGTTCGAGGGAATCACCCACGACGACGTGACGACGGGAAGCGCGTCGGCGGCGATGGTGGCGACCGCCGCCGGAGGTCGTGCACGGCGTCGCCGCGGATCACCTTCGGTGGGTCATCCTGCGCTGCGGTCTGTGCGGCACGGGCCCGCTCCAGACGTTCGATCTGATCAGGCCACTGGCAGGCCATCAGCCACCGGACGGCGATCGGGTCCGTGACGTCCACCGGATGCAGGTCGAGTTGACCCGACGCTGCTCGGGGCGCGCCAGCAGGCGCCGTGCGACGTCGGTGTCCTCGGCTGCGGCAACGCACACCCTGCGGTACAGAGGCATCTTCCTGAACGTGGTCTCAGCGATCTCACGGACGTGACGGGTCAGTTCGGTGACGACCGCCTCGTCAGTGCCGCTCAAGCCCCGTACACCGGTGTCGGGGGCGATGCCTCGGCCAATAGCTTGCGCACCGCAGCGCCGACGTCAGCCGGGTCCCAACGGTCCTTGTTGTCGACCGGTGCGCCATGTCGCCAACCGTCAGCCACTGCGACCTTGCCACCCTCCACCTCGAACACGCGTCCGGTGACGTCGGCCGCCTCGGGCGAGCCGAGCCACACCACCAGCGGGGCGACGTTCTCGGGCGCCATCTCGTCGAACGTCGACCCGTCGGTCGGGGCAGCCATCGTCTCGGCGAAGACCTGCTCGGTCATGCGGGTGCGCGCCGCAGGGGCGATGGCGTTGGCCGTGACGCCGTAGCGCCTGAGCTCGGCCGCCTGGACCAGCGTGAGCGAGACGATGCCGCCCTTGGCTGCCGAATAGGCGCTCTGGCCGACACTGCCCATGAGCCCGGCCCCGGATGTCGTGTTGACGATGCGGGCATCCACGGGTTCACCGGCCTTGGCCTGGTCCCGCCAGTGCGCAGCCGCCCAGCGAGCGGTCGCGAAGTGACCCCGCAGGTGAACCCGCACCACGGCGTCCCACTCGTCCTCGGCGACGTTGGCGAACATCCGGTCCCGCACGAAGCCGGCGTTGTTGACCAACACGTCGAGTCGGCCGAACGCCTCGACCGCGGTACCCACCAGGCGTCGTGCACCAGCCCAGTCGGCGACGTCGTCCCCGTTGAGGACCGCCTCGCCTCCCATGGCCCGGATCTCCTCGGCCACCTCTCGCGCCGGACCTGTTCCACCCCCGGTGCCGTCGAGCTCCGCCCCGATGTCGTTCACCACCACCCGGGCGCCCTGTCGTGCGAACTCGAGAGCGTGACCTCGGCCGATCCCTCTTCCGGCTCCGGTCACGATCACCACCCGGCCTTCGCAGATCCCCGTCACGCCTCGTCCTCGCGTTCGGTCACCGGTGCTGCTCCTCGTGGCTTCTGACGGAGCGTCAGGTTACCGTCTCGGCCCATGCAGCTCGGAGTGACGATCTTCATGACGGACCGCACTGTCGGCCCGAGCCAGCTGGCAACAGCCGTCGAGGAGCGGGGTTTCTCCTCGCTGTGGATACCCGAGCACACACACATCCCGACGAGTCGCCGGACGCCAGCGCCAACGGGTGAGCCGCTGTCCGAGGAGTACAAGCGCACCCTCGATCCGTTCGTTGCGCTGGCCACCGCGGCGGCCGTGACCTCGCGCCTGCGCGTCGGTACGGGAATCGCTCTACCGGCCCAACGAGACCCGATAGTCACCGCCAAGGAGGTGGCCACCCTCGACCATCTGTCGGGCGGCCGGTTCGACCTCGGGGTCGGCTTCGGCTGGAACCTGGACGAGCTTGAGGACCACGGTGGGTCGAAGGAGACGCGCCGCGACGTCGTGCGCGAACGGGTGCTGACCATGCAGCGGCTCTGGGCCGACGACGTGGCGTCCTTCGACGGTGAACACGTCCACCTCCCGCCGTCTTGGTCGTGGCCGAAGCCGGTGCAGAGCGTCGACGGGAAGACAGCGGTACCGGTCCTGCTCGGCGGCGCAGCTGGCCCGACCCTGTTCCGCCACATAGCAGAGTACGGCGACGGCTGGATCCCGATCGGTGGCGCGGGCCTCAGCGCAGCGGTGGATGACCTGCGAGGGGCGACCGAGGCCGCGGGTCGCGATCCGTCACAACTTCGCATCGTGCCGTTCGGGACCGTCCCCGACAGGGGCAAGCTCGACCACTATGCGTCGCTCGGCGTGACCGAGACCGTGCTGCGCCTGCCCTCCACCGGCCCGGACGAGGTGCTCCGCACGCTCGACAGCTACGTCGAGTTCCTCGATCGCTGAAGCACAGCAACGATTTGGATGGACGAGCAGCAGCAGCGGGTCGCCGATCCGTCTGACCCGCGGCTCACCGACTATGTAGCACTCAACGATCCGCAGCGCCGGCGAACCGTCGAGCGACGAGGCCGGTACTTCATAGTCGAGGGTGTGGTGGCCATCGAGCGGCTCGTCGCTAATCCACGCTGGTCGGTGCGTTCACTGCTCCTCCTGGACACACTGGCCAATCGACTGGCTCACCACCTGCGTACGATCCGAGCCCCGATCTTCGTCGCCCCGTCGGACGTACTTCGATCGGTTGTCGGCTTCGACCTGCACCGGGGAGCACTGGCCGCCGTCGACCGCCCGAGTGCGCTCACCGCTGCGCCGCTGATCCACGGCGCCCGGCTCGTGGTCGTCACCGAAGGGATCAACGACCAAGAGAACCTCGGCGCCTTGTTCCGGAACGCGGCGGCGTTCGGGGTCGACGCTGTGCTCCTCGACAGCACGACCGCCGACCCGCTCTACCGCCGCTCGGTACGCGTGTCGACAGGCCATGTGCTCGACGTGCCGTTCGCCTCGATCGGTTCGCTGCCCGATGGGCTCGACGTCGTCCGACAAGCCGGTGGCACAGTTGTCGGGTTGACCCCTTCGGCAACCGTCGATGTGCGAGATGTCGCCCTCGGTCAGCTGACGCCCCCGATCGCGCTGATGGTGGGAGCTGAGGGCCCCGGTCTCACCGCGCCGACCCTGGCCGCTGCCGACCTGTTGTGCCGCATATCGATCGCGCCTGGGATCGACTCGCTGAACGTGGCCACCGCAGCCGCTGTCGCTCTGTCCCGCATCGGGCCGTGACAGCGCAGTCATCCAGCAGTCATCCAGCGCGGCATCGCGAGCCGTACACCAGGCGGACTCAGTGCCTTTCCACCCCCTCTGCTTGAGAAGTGACGCGTGCGCATCGCCATCATCGGTTCCGGCGTGTCCGGACTGGTTTGTGCCCATCACCTGAGGGATCGCCACCGCGTGACAGTCCTCGAAGCCGACGACCGCATCGGGGGACACGCCAACACGGTTCGGGTCGATCTGGCCGACGAGACCCACCACGTCGACACCGGGTTCATCGTCTACAACGAACGGAACTATCCGGTCTTCACCCGCCTCCTCGGCGAGCTCGGGGTCGGGACGGAGCCGACAGAGATGAGCCTGGCCATCACCGACGAGAGAACCGGTCTCGAGTGGGGCACGGCCACCAGCCGGCTGTTCAGCCAGCGGCGCAACCTCGTTCGACCAGGTTTCCTGGCCATGATCGCCGAGATCGCCCGCTGGAACCGTCTCGCCAGCAGGTGGCTGACATCGCCCGACGCCGACCCGCTCATGCCACTCGGCGAGCTCCTCTCCGAGCACCGGTTCTCCCGCCGCTTCCTCGATTGGTACCTCGTGCCGATGAGCGCCGCCATATGGTCGGCGGATCCGACCACCGTCGATCGCTTCCCGGCCGTCACCGTCTGTCGGTTCCTTCAGAACCACGGGATGCTCTCGTTCGCTGACCGCCCCGCCTGGCGCACGGTCACCGGCGGGTCGCGTCGTTACCTCGCCGCTCTCACCGAGCCGATGGCCGGTCTCATCCACGTGAACGCGGCGGCGGAGAAGGTGGTCCGCCATGGCGACAGCATCGAAGTACGAGCCCGAGGACGCGAGCCGGAGATGTTCGACCGGGTGGTGATGGCCCTGCACTCCGATCAGGCCCTCGACGTGCTGTCCGACGCCGACGACGTCGAGCGGACGGTGATCGGCTCTATCCGGTACCAGCCGAACACCGCAGTGCTCCACACCGACTCGTCC
>JBBSGQ010000173.1:0-7606 GCA_038253965.1 Acidimicrobiales bacterium
CGTGCTCGACGCGCTGCTGGCGGCCGGGGTGAGCGAGATCCGTTTCATGGACATGATGCCGACGACCATCTCTGACCGCACCGCTCGACCGGGCGACGAAGACCTCGTGGCTCTTGCCGGGCGTCGGACCACCTTCGAGTGGGTGCTGCGTCGGGTGGTACTGGCCCAAGACCATGTCCGGTTGCTCGACGGCGTCGCCGTCGACGGACTCACGTTCGACGCGAGCGCATCGACACCTACGGTGACCGGCGTCCGATTGCTCGGAGGCGATGGTTCTGCCTCGCTCGGCGCCGACATCGTGGTCGTTGCGAACGGCCCCCGATCCACGCTGCCCGGCTGGCTGGCTGCCGGGGGCGTCGAGCTTCCCGAGCGAGTGGAGGAGACTGGCATCGTCTACTTCTCTCGCTTCTTCCGCTTTCGGGACGGAGCAGAGGTGCCGCGCCAGGATGGTCCGGTGGCCGGCGATCTCGGATTCGTCAAGTACGGGGTGTTCCTCGGGGACAACCGGACGTTCTCGATCACGTTCGCGGTTGCGGCTGACGACGTCGAGTTGCGGGCCGGGCTCCTCGAGTCTCATGTGTTCAACTCGGTAGCCCGCGCAGTCGAGGCGACAGCCCTCTGGGTCGACGATGCGTGCGCCGAACCGATCACGCCGGTCCATGTCATGGGCCGCCTGGTGAACCGCCGCCGTGAGTTCCTGGTCGAGGGTGGTCCCCGCGCCGTCGGCTTTCACGCTGTCGGCGATGCCCACACCTGCACCAACCCGCTCTACGGACGCGGCTGCTCGCTGGCGATGGTGCAGGCCACGCTGCTGGCCGATGCGATGGCCGCCCACCCCGACGACCCACCTGGTCGATCCATCGACTATGAGCAGGCCAGTGAACGCGAGATCGTGCCTTGGTATCGAGCTGCGGTGGCCCAGGACCGCGCATCGAAGAAGGCAGCCCGCCAGGCCGAGGAAGCTCGGAGTGCAAGAGGAGTTGGGGCCGAACAGCGCGACGAGGGCCCGATGGCTGCCCTCCTGCGCGACGGTCTGCTCCCCGCCACTCGCCTCGACCCCGAGGTGTTCCGGGCCTTTCTGAGGATGTTCAACCTGCTCACGCCGCCGGACACGTTGATGACAGACCCCGACCTGTTGGCCAGAGTGCTCGCCGTCTACCAGGACCGGGACCACCGGCCTCCCGAGCCAGCGATCGGGCCGGATCGCCAGACGGTCCTCGAGGCCATGCGAGCGGCGTGACGCCCAGGCGGCCGAACCACCGAGCAGTTCGTGCCGCTATGCCCCGCCGGCGACGGCCGGGATGATGGACACGGTGTCGCCATCGGGAACTGTGGTGTCCATACCCTGGAGGAAGCGCACGTCATCGTCGGCCACGAACACGTTCACGAAACGGCGGAGGCCACCCTGGTCGTCGAGCAGTCGCTCCTTGAAACCCGGGTGGGCGGACTCGAGGGCGTCGAGAACCTGCCCGACTGTGGATCCCTCGACCTTCACCTCGGACGCGCCAGCGGTCAGGGTGCGCAACGTGGTTGGGACACGAACAGTGGCGGTCATGGCTGGCTGAACCTCTCGGGCGGCGATCGACCCGGGGGATGGTATCCATGACTTGATGCAGAACCGAGCCCAGGGCGACACCATGCGGACATTCGGGCCCGGAGAGCTCGACGCCCCATCGCTCGTCGCGGCCAAGCAAGATCAACGCATATCGGTATGCCTTCCAGCCCGCAACGAGGCGGCCACGGTCGGCGCGATCGTCGAAGCGATCCGCACGGACCTGGTCGACCACCTCGGGCTGGTCGATGAGGTCTTGGTGGTCGACGATCACTCGAGCGATGCGACGGCCAGCGTCGCGGCGGCCGCCGGCGCGCGGGTGATCGACGCGTCGCGCGTGTTGCGCCAGTACGGCCACGGGCACGGCAAGGGCGAAGCGATGTGGACGTCGCTGTACTAAGCGAACGGGGATCTCATCGTCTGGTGTGATGCAGACATCCGCGACTTCGACAGTCGCTTCGTCGTCGGGCTGATCGGACCGCTGCTGCTTCATCCTGAGGTGCAGTTCGTCAAAGGGTTCTACGAGCGGCCGACGTATGGGCTGTTGGGCGGTGGGCGGGTCACCGAGTTGGTGGCTCGACCGCTGCTGTCGATGTTCTTCCCCGAGTTGGCCACAGTCGTACAGCCGCTCGCCGGCGAATACGCGATGCGCCGGTCACTGGCCGAGCGGCTGCCCTTCATCGCTGGCTACGGCGTGGACATCGGCGTGTTGATCGACACCTATCGGATCACCGGTACGGCAGGGCTGGCCCAGGTCGACCTCGGGGTGCGCCAGCACCGCAACCGTTCGCTCGACCAGCTCGGCCCACAGGCTCTGGCGGTGAGCCAGGCGATCCTCGTCCGGGCGGGAGTTCCATCCTCGGATGCCGCGACCCTGGTTCGACCGGGCGCGGCGCCGGTCACGGTGACGGTGGGCGAGCGCTGCCCGCTGGTCGACGTCCAGAGCTATTGCGCTTCGGCGTAGCGCTTGGCCTGTGGGTCAACAGTGGACCGCAGGACGCCGGTCGATCCATGGAGCGGCCGACTCGAGCTGAGCTCCGACCTGGAGCAGGAGATCCTCGCGGCCGGCGGCAGCGACGAGTTGGACACCGATCGGCAGCCCGTCATCGTTCCAGTGCAAGGGCAGAGATATGGCGGGCTGGCCAGTGACGTTGGCCGGCGGCGTGAAGGGGACCAGTGCAGCGGCCCGGAACAACCCGGCGAGGGGGTTGTCGGGAGGGCTGTCGAAGGAACCGAGAGTCGGCGGCGGCTCGGCCAGGGTCGGTGTCAGCAACAGGTCGAAGCCTCCGGCCCACCATGCGAGCATCCGCCGGCTCTGCGCCTGCAGTCTCTCCCGTGCGGCCAGCCAATCGGGTGCGCTTGTCGCTCGGCCCAGCTCCACCAACGCCCAGGTGAGCGGTTCGACGTCCTCCGGCCCGAGAGGACGGCCGAGACGACTGGTCCACCAGTCGAGAGCCCATGCGTTGCCGGATGCCCAGAAGGTGACGAAGTCCCCCACGAACGCCGGGTCGTCGAGCGCGACGGGGTGGTCGGCCTCGACGCTGTGGCCAAGGCTCTCGAGCAACCGACCGGCGTTCTCCGCTGCGGCGAGGCAATCGGGGTGGACCTCAACCCCGCTTGCCTCGGCGGTGACGAGAACGCCGATCAGCAGCCGACCGGGGTCGGCGCCCACCGCCTCGCGATAGGGCCCGGTCGGAGGCGGCGCGAAGTACGGCTCGCCCGGCGCCGGACCGTGAACCGCGTCGAGCACCGCCGCCGCGTCACGGACGGTGCGGGTGACGGCCAGCTCGCAGATGAGACCGCCCATGGCATCACCGAACTCGGGGCCAAGGGACACCCGGCCCCGACTCGGCTTGAGCCCGACCAGTCCGCAGGCGCTGGCCGGGATCCGGATCGATCCGCCAGCATCGTTGGCGTGCCCGACGGCCACCATGCCTGACGCAACCGCGGCGCCAGATCCGCCACTCGATCCACCGGTGGAGCGCGTCGTGTCCCAGGGGTTGCGCGTCGGTCCGGTGGCCGCCGGTTCGGTGGTGGGCAGGATCCCGAGCTCGGGAGTGTTGGTCCGTCCCACGATCACGAATCCCGCGGCTTTGAAGCGTCGAGCCAGTTCGGTGTCCTTCGGCTCGATCCAGCCGGCGCGACGGACCCCGGCTATACCCTCGTGGAACGGGTCGCCCGCGGTGTGGCACATCAGGTCCTTGACGACCATCGGGACACCCTTGAACCCGCCGTCCGGAAGTTCGCCGGCAGCCTCGCTCCGGGCCTTGTCGAAACGCTCGTGGATCACCGCGTTGAGCTCCGGGTTGACGCGCTCGATCCTCTCGATGGCTGCATCGACAAGTTCCGTCGGCGACGCCTGACCACTGCTGACCAGCTCGGCTTGAGCGGTTGCGTCTTCTGCGACGAGATCCATTGGTACGAACCCTACGCACCCTGCCCGAGCTATGAGGTCTGGCGCAACGGCTGCCAGAAGCGCTCAGCTCCGTGTGCTGTCCAGGTGCTGCAGGAGCTCGTGTGCCGCGAGCTCGTTGACCGAGTACGAGGCCACCGCCCCATTCTGACCGAGCTGAACGCTGCCCACTCGTGCATGACGGGGAGCTCTGCGCCAACTTGGTGAGACCTTCACTGCCTGATCCCATATCCTGACCCGGAGGCGGCCGGGGGATGCATGTGACGACCATCGAATCCGACAAGCGAGGCGACGAGAAGCATCCCGGTTCCGCGCCTCGCCGCCTGCGCCCGCTGACCTTCGCAGCCGTCGCCTCGCTCAGCGCCGGGGCGATCAATGCGGCAGCCATCGGAGCACACGCCGAACATCCTCAAGCGGCCAAGGTGTTCGCCTTAGTTGCATTGCTGCAACTCTCCTGGGGCGGCCTGGCACTCGTTCGCCGAGACCGGGCATTCGCGCTGATCGGCGTGATGCTCAACGGCGCGCTGTTCGGCGGATGGGCGTTGGCCAAATGGAAGGGCCTCAGCTTCATCGACGGCCTCGACGATCCTGAGCCGGTCCAGTTCGCCGACGGGCTGTGTGCGGCGCTGGCTCTGCTGTCCGCGCTCGCCGCAGCAGCGGTGTTCCTGCAGTTCCGACTGCGAAGTAGTCAACCGCACGTGGCAATGGCGGCAGTGGTGGTGCTCGGCCTCGCTTCCCTGCCAGGGATGGTGGAGGCCGGACGACATGTCCACGCCCTGACAGTCGTGAAGGCTGCGCCGAAGATCGCCACAGCGACCGCCGCGCTACCGGTCGCACCGTACGACCCGAAGCGGCCGATCGATCTCGCCGGGGTCAAGGGGGTCACCCAGCGCCAACAGGCGCGTGCCGAGAACCTCGTAGCCGACACCCTCATCCGGCTCCCGCAATGGTCGCATCCGGCCAGAGCCGAGGATGCGGGCTACGTAACCCTCACCGGATCCGCCACCGGCTTCAAGCAACTCGTGAACTGGTCCTACCTGCACGACAAGAGGATGTTCGATCCGAACCACCCCGAGGGTCTCATGTACCAGGTGCGGCGCGGGAGACGCAGGCTCGTGTCGGCCATCTACATGCTCGCACCCGGCGCGAACCTGAACCGACTGCCCGATGTCGGCGGTCCGCTCATCCACTGGGATCCCCATGCTGATCTGTGCGCAACGACTGGCGCCGCTCCGCACATCGCCGGGTTCACCAGCGCGAAGGGCACATGCCGGCAGGGCCAGAGGAGGCTCGAGCCGGTCCCGACGTTGCATGTGTGGATCGTCGCCCATCCGTGCGGGCCGTTTGCGCTGAACCCCGACGGCGAAGGGCAGGTGAGGCCGACCAAGGTGCCCGTCTGCCCCATTGGCCACGCCAGCGGTGGCAGCAACCAGACCCTTTAGCCAAAGGCTCGAGGCCAAGAGCGAAGGGCCTGGCGTCCCAGCCCCGGATCTGTCTACCCGACGCTGCAACTGCTCGAGGACGAGGGGCTCGTGCGCTCCACCGACCGCGACGGCAAGCGTGTGTACGAAGTGACCGACAAGGGCCGAGCCGAGACCACCAATCGCATCGGAGAGGCCGGCGGCACACCCTGGGAGGTAGCGGGTCGCAATGGCCGCCCATCGGGAGAGCTGCGTGTGGTTCTGGTGCAATGCCGTCTCGTGGCTTGGCTCATGGCCGGCTCGGTTTTGCCGAAGGTAGTAGATGCGCAAGTGGGCGGCCGGCTACGTAGCGACGGTGCTGCCGGTCGTCGTTGCGTCGTTCGCTCTCCCCCGGTACCACCTGCTGTTGTGGGGGCTGCTCGGGTGGAGCGCCCCTACGGCGGTCGTCGTCGGTGTGATCAAGAATCGCCCGAGCCGACGTCTGCCGTGGTTGCTGGTCGCCGTGGCCCTCGCCGCTTTTGTGACCGGCGACATGGCCTATGACGTCCTGACCGAGGTCTTGCATCACCGACGTCCGTTTCCTTCGGTGGCCGATGGCTTCTATCTCGTGACGTATCCGCTGGTCGCCTGGGGTCTGTTGGGATTGATGCGGGGGCGGGATCGAGAACGCAACGTCGGGTTGCTGCTCGATGCGCTGATCGTCACCGCGTTGGCGGCGCCACCGTGGATCTACCTCATCAGGCCCTATGTCCGCGCCGCAGACCTGACGCTGTTCGAGAGAGTGGTGTCGATCTCGTATCCTCTCGGCGACCTCGTCATCGTGTGCGTGCTGGCCAGGCTGGTGCTGTCGCGGGGCCTTCGGAACTGGTCGGTGCGGCTACTCACGTCCGGAGCCCTCGGCCTCCTGGTCGCCGACATCTTCTACGGAGCCATCCAGCTCGAAGGCCACTGGCGGGTCGGTGGACCGACCGACCTGGGCTGGGTGCTCCTGTACGTCTGCTGGGGTGCGGCTGCTCTGCACCCGTCGATGCGTGACCTCACCGAGATCCAACCGGAGCCGAGGAAGCACCTGAGCATGACGGCGCTGGTCGCCCTGGGCGCGACGACGCTGGTGGCCCCTGGGCTGTTGGTGTGGCGGGCCGCGACCGGTGGGGTGGGCGGCGACGTCGGCGCGATCGGTGTGGCTTCAGCCGTGGTGTTCTTGCTGGTCATGGCGCGGCTGACCAGTCTGGCCAGGACCCAAGCCGCTCAAGCCGATCGCGAGCGCGTCCTGCGCACGATCGGTGAACGCCTCGTCGGCGCATCGGAGCTCGAGACCGTCGACCAAACAGCTGTCGCCGCGGTCGAGTCACTCATCGGCTCGGACGTGGTCGCTTGCTTCGTGACTGTGACCGAGGGCGGGCTCGAACGAGTTGTAGCCGCGCAGCCGGCGGCGCTGACAGGCGCTCTCTTCGAACCGGACGAAGCCGGTCTCGAGGACAACTCACTGCCCCCCCAGCTGACCGGTGGCGATCTCGTGCCGGGCGTCACCAGGGCCACGCACTGGAGCTCTTTCACCTTCGGAGGCACGAACAGCGACGAGCGGCGGGTGGTGATCGGCCATCAAGGGTCGCGGCCGTTCGGGTCGGCCGCCGTCGGGAACGCGCTCGCGGCTCAGCTGACGTTGGCCGCTGATCGGGTACAACTGGCCGAGGACCTGCACCAACGCAAGAGCGAAGCCAGGTTCAGCTCGATCATCCGCAATGCTTCCGATGTCATCCTGGTGGTCCAGGCCAACCACGACATCCGCTCTGAGACCCCTTCCCTCGGGGCCGTGCTCGGCTACGAAGGCGACGCCGCCACAACCTTGCGTCTCAGCATGCTCGTCCACCCAGACGACCGTCCTCTGGCAACGAGCTCGATCGAGGCGATGTTGGCCGGCAGCCATCCGGGGCCGATGCTGGGGAACTGGCAGATCCGTCACGCGGATGGGCGCTGGCTCGACATGGAGGTGGTCGCGAACAACCTCTCCGAAGATGCAGCCGTCGCAGGCGTGGTCCTGACCATGCGGGACGTATCGGACCGCAAGATGCTCGAGGAGGAGCTCCGGCGCCAGGCGTTTCACGACAGCTTGACCAACCTTGCCAACAGGGTCCTCTTCTACGATCGCGTCGAGCACGCGCTGAGCCACCGTTCTCGGCTTGGTACCGACGTGTCGGTTCTGCTCCTGGACATCGACGA
>JBBSGQ010000174.1:0-7575 GCA_038253965.1 Acidimicrobiales bacterium
CGACGCCGGACAGCAGATCCGGTACGAGGCCGAGGAACTGGTCCTCTAGACCTGCCGTTCGCGGGTGGGAACGACCGGCTGTCTCGGCCAGGGCGGACAGCACCTGCGACGCGTCCTTGAACGTCTTGCACTCGAGGAGACGGGCCAGGAGCAGATCGCGTTCCTCCCACAGCACCAGCTCGTCATCGAGGTCATCAGCGTCCGCGCCCGGGAGCAGGCGACGGGTCTTGAGCTCGACCAGCGTCGCGGCGATCAGCAGGAACTCGGTGGTGATGTCGAGGTCGACCGCCTCGAGCCTGTCCATCTCGGCCAGATAGGCGTCGACGATGGTGGCGAGCGACACCTCGTACAGATCCACCTGCTCGCGCAGGATGAGGTGCAACAACAGGTCGAACGGGCCCTCGAACACGGCCGTGGTGACGTCGTACGGCATCGCACCACTCTAGTTACAGCGGTGTGGTTCGCAGGGGGCAGCTGGCGTCCAATTGTGTCGGGGCGTCCGTCAGCGGCCCCTACGCTTCCCGCCCATGGCTCGCGTCTTCTCTGGCATCAAGCCCACGGGTGGCACCCACCTCGGCAACCTGCTGGGAGCGCTCGTGCACTGGGTGGCCGACCAGAACCCTGATGCGTACTACTGCGTCGTGGACCTGCACGCCCTCACGGTCCCCCAGGATCCCGATGAGCTGAGACAGCTGACCGTTGCGTCGGCGACCATGCTCCTCGCGGTCGGTTTGAAGCCCGAGGCATGCACGCTGTTCGTGCAGAGCCACGTCCATGAGCACAACCAGTTGGCGTGGCTGATGGAGTGCACGGCGTCGTTCGGTGAGCTGCGGCGCATGACCCAGTTCAAGGAGAAGTCCGAGCAGGCCGACTTCGTGTCCGGTGGGCTTCTCACGTATCCCGCGTTGATGGCCGCCGACATCCTCCTCTACCAAGCGGACCAGGTGCCGGTCGGTGACGACCAGCGCCAGCACGTCGAGCTCACTCGCGACCTGGCGACCCGGTTCAACCATCGCTACGGCGACACGTTCGTGGTGCCGGAGGCCACCGTGCCGAAGGCCGGCGCCCGCGTGATGGACCTGCAGGTGCCGACGGCGAAGATGTCCAAGTCCGATGACCAATCGGCCGGCACGATCCTGCTGCTCGACGATCTGGCGGTCATCGAACGCAGGATCATGCGGGCGGTTACCGACACCGAGTCCGACGTCCGATTCGATCCCCCGGCGAAGCCCGGAGTGTCGAACCTCCTGTCGATCCTGGCCGCCTGCACGGGTCGGACACCCGAGTCGGTGGCGGCGGCCTACTCCCAGTACGGACCACTCAAGGTGGACACCGCTGCTGCAGTCGTCGAGACGGTGCGGCCGATCCAGCAGCGGTACCGTGCCCTCGCTGCTGATCCAGCCGAGATCAACCGGCTGCTCGAAGTCGGCGCAGCCAAGGCCCAGGAGGTCGCGATGGTAACACTGGCCAGAGCCAAGCAGGCCATGGGTCTCCTGCCCCGAGGCAGTGACCGGTGAAACCGGCGAGCATCGGTTTGTTCGCGTTCGGCTATCCGACGTCGATAGCGGTGATCGCCCGGTTCGTGCCTGTCGTGCGTGAGCAACGCACCACATGGTTCGTCCTGCACACCGCAGGGGTGGCCGCCATCGTCGCCGGCTGGGCGATCCAGGGCGACGAGAAGGCAGTCGCCATCAACGCGTCGTGGCTGGTCTCGTCGAGCGTGTGGTACGTGCGTGGCGGCCGCCGCAATGCCCGCCGCACCTGAACTGGCCCCGGAGGCCGGCCGATGAGCGGACCTTTTCGCTCTGTGGGGCCGAGGGTCAGTCGTCGTCGGCAGCACTGAGAGCGCCACCGACCCGCTGCGGCACTGTCCACTGCTGCTCGGGGAGGTGGTGTTCGCGTGTCCACGCAATGGTGAGCGGATCACTTCCAGCCCGTTCGAGCAGTTGGGCACCAAGCTGCGGATGGTTGGCATAGAGGCCGATCAATCGGCGCGCTCCGTTCGCTTCGCTCCAGCCCACCGCGCGGCCACGCCCCACCGCTTTGACGACGACGGTTGCCATGACCCTGCGGCCGGTGCCGAGACCGGATGCAACCTTGCCCACGTCATGTAGCAGCGCAGCGGCCAGCATCGGCCGACTCGCTTCGGGACCGAGGGCCAGCTGGGATCGGCGCGCCACTCCGAGGGAGTGACGGCGGTCGGCCCGGCTCATGCGATGCCACAGCTCCGCCTCCTCCTCGAGGAGGTGCTCCCGCGCCCAGCGCACGTCGGCTGAAGGAGGCTCCGCCGGTGAGAGCGACGCGAGGAACCGCTTGATCAGATGCGCACCGTGACCCATCAGGGTCGAGATGGTGCGTTCCGCCACGGGGTCATCAGGCGTGTTTGATGCAGGTGCGGGCGACTGGCATGGCCTCGAGCCGAGCCGCCGGGATCGGCTCGCCGCACGCCTCGCATGTCCCGTAGGTTCCGTCGTCGAGGCGGGTGAGAGCGCCCTCGACATCATCGAGCTGATCCTGCAGCGATGCTGCGAGTGTCAGGTTCTCCCCCTGCTCGGCCGCGACCTGGCCGGAATCAGCGAAGTTCTCGTCGAAGTCGAGAGCCCCGTCGCCGTCCTTGGTGAGATCCGCCAGCCGGTGGCGCAAGTCGTCGCGCTCGCGTCCCAGTTCGGCGCGCAGGTCGGTGGCCTCGATGTCGGACATCGCGCCAGGTTACCCAGCGGCGGCGATCCGATCGGCCGAGATGTTCGAACGCCGGCTCAGTGGACGAACGTCGCTCGTGGATGGGCCTCGCGGTACACGGCCCACAACCGCTCGGTGGATACGAGCGTGTAGAGCTGGGTGGTGCTCACCGACGCGTGCCCGAGGAGCTCCTGGACGGTACGGATGTCGGCGCCATGGTCGAGCATGTGGGTGGCGCAGGAGTGACGGAGCACGTGGGGGGTGAGGCGACCGGCCAGGCCGACCTGCTCGCCGTACTTGCGGACCACGCCCCATGCACCTTGTCGGGAGAGGCGGCCGCCGCGCGTGTTGAGGAACACGGCTTCTGCATCACGGCGGCGCGCCCACTGCGCAGGCGTCACCTCGGGCCGGCCGCCGGCTGCCAGCCAGGCCTCCAGCGCTGCGTTGGCAAAGCGTCCGATCGGCACTACGCGCTCCTTCGCGCCTTTGCCGAAGGCTCGCAGGAGGCTCTCTTGCAGGTCCAGGTCGGCCAAGGACAGGCCGACCAACTCGGAGATCCGCAGGCCTGTCCCATACAGGACCTCCAGGATCGCCCGGTCACGGCGGTCGATCGGCTCATCTCCCGCCACCGCCGCCAACAGCTGCTGGATCTCGTCCTCGCCGAGTGCCTTGGGCAGCCCCCGCGGGACGGTCGGGACTGCCACGTCCACTGCAGGGTCGGTGGGCACGTCGCCTTCGAGGGCGAGGAAGCGATGCAACGCCCGTACTGCGACCAGGGAGCGCTTCACCGAGGCGGCCGCCCGACCGGTCCCCTTCAGGTGACCGACGTAGGCGTTGATGTCCTCCTCGCTCACATCCGCGAGCCCGAGGCCGCACCCTCGCAACCACGACCAATAGGTCCGGAGATCAGCTCGGTAGGCGGTGAGCGTGTTGGCCGAGCGTCCCCGTTCGACGCGCAGCCACGTGAGGAACTCTTCCGCGTCGAGCGGCAGGTCGGCGGCGACGTCGTCCGGCGCAACGTTCCGTGGCACCGCGTGAGCGTAGGGCCGCCTCGGAACCCTCCTGGGGTTCTACCGGAACTACCCCGAGGCGAGACCGAGGCGCTGGGCGGCCAGGAGCAGGCCGATGATCGATTTGGCATCGGTGAGTCGGCCGTCGGCGATCATCGCTGGCACGTCGGTGAGAGCGACGACCTCGGTGGTCATGTGCTCTTCCTCCACTCCCTGGGGATCGTGCCCCACATCGGTCAGCCCTGAGGCCAGGTAGAGAAGTGCGAACTCGTCGCTGAGCCCGGCAGCCTGGTAGATCTTCGCCAACAGGTCGAGGCGGTCGACGCGCTTGCCGACCTCCTCCTCCAACTCACGAGCTGCGGTGACGAGTGGGTCGTCCTCCCCTTCGATGTCACACAGGCCGGCGGGGATCTCCAGCAGCTCCCCGTCGATCGGGCCTCGGTACTGACGGACCAGCAGCGCGGAGCGCCCGTCGTCGAGGAGCGGCACCATGGCCACGACCCGCTTGCCGCGGATCACGTCGCGCTCGAACGTCGACCCGTCGGGTGCCGCGAAGCTGGCCCGCACCACTGTCACACGATGAAGCTTCGCTATCTCGGTGTCGCCGAGATGGCGAAAGCCGCTCACCGGCCCTTCAGCGGTCGCCGGCTGAAGCGGCAGCTGCGACAGCCGGTCGATCCATGACCGGATCGAGCTGCAGGTCGAACAGAGGCGGTTTGCGACCCTCGGCCCGCTCCAGGGCCGCGCCAATGAACTCACGGAACAGTGGAGCGGCTCGATTCGGCCGACTCTTGAACTCGGGGTGAGCTTGCGTGCCGATCCAGAAGGGGTGGTTCTCGAGCTCGATGAACTCGACGAGCCGGCCATCGGGCGACTCGCCCGAGCAACGGAACCCGGCGGCGTTGAACCGGCTGCGGTACTGCGGGTTGAACTCGAACCGATGGCGATGACGCTCGGACACGACTGACTTGCCGTAGATCTCAGCCACTCGCGAGCCCGGTTCGAGCTCGGCGATGCATGCGCCGAGTCGCATGGTGCCGCCTTTGTCGGTCACGTCTCGCTGCGAGGCCATGATGTCGATGACCTTGTGCGGCGAGTGCGGATCGAACTCCGCCGAGTTGGCGCCGGTCAGGCCGAGCACGTTCCGGGCGAACTCGACGGTCATCACATGGAGGCCGAGACACAACCCGAGACACGGCACCTCGGTCTCACGGGACCCGCCGGCGGCCGCGATCTTGCCCTCGCTCCCCCGCTCACCGAACCCGCCCGGGATCACTATGCCGTCGAGCTCACGCAACCGACCGTCGGCCAGCAGGCCCTCCACGTCCTCGGCCTGCACCCAGTCGATCTCGACAGCCGCGCCGTGGTGGAAGCCACCGTGCTTCAGTGCCTCCACCACCGACAGGTAGGCATCGGGCAATCGAACGTACTTACCGATGATGCCCACGCGCACTGGTCGCACGGCCGACTCCACCCGATGCACCAGCGCTTCCCACTCGGACAGGTCGGCTGTGCGATCCTCGATGCGCAGGATGCGGCAAACCTCGGTATCGAGGCCCTCTTCATGCAACACGAGGGGGATCTCATACAGGTTCTTGGCGTCGGCAGCGTTGACCACCGCGCTCTCGGGCACGTCGCACAAGTTCGAGATCTTGCGCTTCAGATCGAGCGACAGGGCGGCCTCGCTGCGACAGACGATGGCGTCGGGCTGCACGCCCCGGCTGCGCAGCTCGGTGACCGAGTGCTGGGTCGGCTTCGTCTTCTGTTCACCTGCCGGACCGATGAAGGGGACCAGCGTGACGTGCACGTAGCACACGTTGTCCCGGCCGACGTCGAGGCGGAACTGCCGAATGGCTTCGAGGAACGGCAGGATCTCGATGTCGCCGACTGTGCCTCCGACTTCGGTGATCACCACATCCACGTCCTCGGTGGCCAAGCGGGTGACCCGACGCTTGATCTCGTCGGTGATGTGGGGGATGACCTGCACGGTCTTGCCCAGGTAGTCGCCCCGTCGTTCGGCTGCGAGCACCGCCGAGTAGATGGAACCGGTGGTGGCGTTGGAGTCCCGGGACAGGCTCTCGTCGATGAACCGCTCGTAGTGCCCGAGGTCGAGATCGGTCTCACCGCCGTCGTCGGTGACGAACACCTCGCCGTGCTCGAACGGGTTCATCGTGCCGGGGTCGACGTTGATGTACGGGTCGAGCTTCTGCATGGTGACCCGCAGGCCACGAGCCTTGAGCAGCCGGCCGAGCGAGGAAGCGGTGAGACCCTTGCCGAGGGCGCTGGCAACGCCACCCGTCACGAAGATGTGTTTCGTCACGGAAGACCACCCTACCGGGCCCCGTCGCCGCCGAGCGGGATCGGCGCCCGCCGTAAGCTCGGTGCGCTCCAGCCGCTGTGAGCGGCACCAACGCACCGGGCTGTCATCATGTCGACCCGCAGCTTCTCTCGGTCGAGACTCAGCGGCTGCGACGACCGAGGCGGTCGAGGAAGCGGAGGAGGCCGACCGAATCGATCACCCGGCTGAACGACACCCGTTCACTGGCCGCGTTGAGGGCCAGCACGATGACGAGGGCTGCGACCCGCACCGGCAGGCCGCACGACAGGACCACGGCGAGCCCGGCGGTGGCCCCCACGACGTTGGAGCCCGCGTCGCCGAGCATCAGCTCCTCGCGCAGATCGAACAGCAACAGACCGAGGGCCGCGCCGAGGACCAACGCCACGCCGGTGAGCTGGACGCGGTCAGCGGCCGATGCCACGAGCAGCAGTCCAGCCATCGCGATCGCCCCGACCTTGATCGTGCGGCCCGGCGAACGATCGAACAGGTTGCCGAGGTTGGCGGCGAGCGCGACGAGCAGCCCGTCAACCAGCAACGCGCCGACGCCGTCTGCTCGGGCCATGCCCGTCACGATCAGCGCGAGCACTCCACCGCCGAGCAGCTTCAGGCCGCCGGTGGTGAGACGACCCTGGACGAGAGCACGGAGGTGACCGGAGAAGCCGCGGTCGTCGCCGACCGCTGCCAGATCATCGAGCAGGCCGAGCAGGCAGAACCCGAGCACGGCGACCGTCACGACGAGCAGCGAACCCGCATCAGCACGATGGCGGTGCCCGACGGAATCGACGACGACCAGGAATGCATCGGCGGCGAGCACGGCGATCGCGAGGATGACCCCGGCACCGACGGGCACGGTGGCGGCGCGGTAGTTCTGCCGGGCGAACAAGGGGCCACGGAAGATCCCTCGAGCACTGATCCAACCGAGGACGGATGCTGCGGCACCGAGACCGATGGCCGCCAGCAGCCTCATCCCGAGGCCGCGCCGGGTGGGGCTGATCCGGTTGTTGCCGCTTGCCGCTCGTCAGCCTCAGACGCCTCGACGGATCCAGCACCCACGCGTGCACCGTCGTCCGCGCCGGTTTGCGGGGATGGGGGCTTCACGTGTCTCCATCCGTCCGCCTCGCGCACAACAGTCGCGTCATCGCGCTCCAGGCGAGCGAGGAGCGCCTCCAACCACCTCGGCGCCTGGGCGTCCGGGCCGGAATCGGGCTGGACGACCATGTGCACGAGATAGGGCATGAGCACTGGGAACATCATCGCCGGGATGGCCATGCCCGAGTCGTTGAGGGCGAATCCGAGCACTGCGACGATGATGCTGCCCCACAGGCAGGCGCGGATCCCCGGGACGAACTCCATCAGGTTGCGGATGAAGCCGCGCCGCCGCCAGGTCAGAAAGGCCAGGAACAACATCGCCGACGGGATGACCCAGATGAACACCGAGGACGAGAGCACGTGCAGGTTGGCCGAAAGCTTCCGGTCGAGCACGGTGCCGAGGCCACCACCGTCGTTGCCCGCCGCTGACGCGACGAGCCGACCGAGGTGGGTTCGGTC
>JBBSGQ010000175.1:0-7563 GCA_038253965.1 Acidimicrobiales bacterium
AAGCCGGCGATGTTCGCGCCCTGCACGGCCAGCTTGGAGCCGTCGGGGTTGTCGTGTGTCCGGGTCATCTTCACGACAAGGATCACGGCGACTGTCGACATGATCCAACCGGCCACGGTGAACAACCAGAACGGGAGGACCTCGCGCCGCATGTGCGCTTTGCCCCGCTTGCCCCAGACCCAGTGCTTGTTGAGCAGGAACGCCGGAACTGACGTGATGGTGACAGCCACGAAGTTGGCCGGCACGGGCTTCCAGTCGAGGAGGTGCAGGAACACGATCAGCAGGACCTGGGTGATGGTCACACCGATCAGGGATGTCGCCGTGTAGCGGAGGGCTCGACGTCCGGCGTCCGATTTGGCATGGGCCAGCAGGCCGAGGGGCGTCAGGTTCACAGGAGAGCGAGCCTACCGGCCAGGCCGGCCTGACCTTCAGTCGCGATCTGCAACGGGCGGATGATCAGACCGCTGAGGCGGGCAGCGCATTGGCCTCGGCCACCGAGGCCAACCATGCAGCGCTGTCCTTCGGCGTGCGACTGAACGTCGTGCGATCGACTGACGTCAACCCGAATCGGGGCCCGTAGCCGAACGCCCATTCGAAGTTGTCGAGCAGGCTCCAGTACGTGTAGCCGAGCACGTCGATCCCGTCGGCCAACGCCCGCTGCACCCCTTGCAGGGCGCGGTGGACATAAGCCACCCGCTGGGCGTCGTCGTCGGTACCGATCCCGTTCTCGGTGACCAACACGGGGACCTGACCGCTCGTGACCTCCCAGGCCCGACGGATCGTCGCTTCCAACGACTCGGGCCAGAACTCATAGCCCATGGGAAGGGTGGGCACGCCGGGTTCGGGACCGAGCACCCGGTCGGGCCCGACCCGCGTGCGCGAGTAGGTCTGCACGCCGACGAAGTCATCGCCATCGGTCGCTTCGAGGTAACGGTCCTCCATCGAGCGACGGACCCGGTCGAGGCGTGACTCACCGCCGTCGACAGCCACGTATTCGCTCATGGACACGGTGAGCCCGACCGGCACCTCAGGCACAGCCGACCGGATCGCGTCGACTGCGCGTCGGTGGGCGGCGATGAAGTGCTCGCCGACCTCGCTCGCGAGCGTGCCGTCCTGCTTACCCGGCGGGAACACGCCGAGGTGCCAGCCGCAGAAGGCCACGACGTTGGGCTCGTTGATCGTGCACGCCCGCCGCATGACCGGCGCGAGATGGGCAGCAGACCGCTCGCAGAACCGGCCGAACGCGTCGACAGTCTCCGGGTTCTCCCAGCCGCCTCTCGCCGCGATCCAACGAGGAGACGTGAAGTGGTGAAACGTCACGACGGGATCGATCCCGCGTTCCAGCAGGCCCGCGCCCATGCGCAGGTACTGGTCGAGCGCGGCCGTCGAGAACTCACCCTCTTCCGGTTCGATGCGACTCCACTCGATCGAGAACCGGTAGTTGTCGAGACGGTAGTCGCGCACCAGATCGGCGTCGTCGCTCCAGCGGTTCCAGCTGTCACATGCGTCGCCGCTCGGCTCGAGCGTCCCCGAACCCGGCGCATGTTCGAACGCCCACCAGTCGTTGTTCCAGTTGCCGCCCTCGATCTGGTGGGCTGCCGTGGCGGTTCCCCACCGGAAGCCCGCAGGGAACGGAGTCGCCTCGTCGGTCATGGTTCGAGACGCTACCGGTGGTCCCGTACGTGCGAACATGCCGGCCATGACGCAGCAGGTGCTCGACGACCTCGTCGCGCTGCTCGACCTGGAGGCGATAGAGGTCAACATCTTCCGGGGGGTCAGCCCCGACGTGGACCAGCAACGCGTCTTCGGCGGACAGGTCGCCGGGCAGGCACTCGTCGCCGCAGCCCGCACGGTGGACACGGGGCGCAGCGTGCACTCGCTGCACGCTTACTTCCTTCGACCCGGTGACCCGGCGGTACCCATCCTCTACGAGGTCGACCGCATACGCGATGGCCGATCCTTCACCACCCGGCGGGTCATGGCCATTCAGCACGGCCGGCCCATCTTCAACATGTCCGCGTCGTTTCACACGTTCGAGGAGGGCTTCGATCACCAGTTCCCGATGGCTGACCACGTGACGCCACCCGACGCGCTTCCCGACTTCCCGACTCGCTGGGCGCCGTGGCGACAGCGGCTAGGAGCCTGGTACGACCGGCCTCGCCCCATCGACACCCGCTACGTCGACTGGACCCCTCCTGACCGCGAGGCCCCCATGCCACCGCATCACCGCGTTTGGATGCGTGCGGACGGAGCGCTGCCCGACGACTCGGTGTTGCATGCCTGCGTCGTCACGTACGCGTCGGACATGACGTTGCTCGACACGGCCCTGTTGCCCCATGGTGGAGCGTTCATGGACGACCAGGTTCAGATGGCGAGCCTCGACCATGCCATGTGGTTCCATCGCCGGTTCCGAGCCGACGAGTGGCTACTCTATGACCAGGACACGCCATCTGCTTCAGATGCCCGCGGACTCGCTCGTGGGTTGATCTACACCGAGGCCGGCCACCTTGTCGTGTCGGTCGTCCAAGAAGGGCTCATCCGCCCGGTCAGAGCCAAATGAGAGCACGACTGGACCCACGCTCGACGGGCCCCCGCAAACCGCCCGCATCGCGGGCGGTCCTCCTGTTGGCCCTGCTGGTGCTCGCGTCCTGCGGCGCTGACGAACCAGCGGCCACCCCGTCGTCTGGCCGCAGCGCCACGCCGGGCCGGAACACCACAGGCGCGAGCCAACAAGGGCCCGGGCCGTTTCGGTGGACGGGAGACCCGAAGAGGGACGCGTCGTTGCGAGGCGTGCGCATCCGTGCCCGCCAGGTCGCCAGCCTGAACGAACCCACCGTGCTCATCCCGCGCCCCCATGACGATCGGATGTATGCCGCAGAGCGATCCGGCCGGATCCGCATGCTGGCCCACGACGGGGACGGACTCCGGGTCACCGGCTCGACGGTGCTCGACATCTCCGATGACGTGACCATTGAGTCGGAACGAGGACTCCTCGGCCTGGCGTTCGCGGCTGACGGCTCGGTTCTGTATGTCAGCCACACCAACGCCAACGGCGACACCCGTCTCGAGTCGTACGACCTACGCGACGATGGCACCGCAGCAGCGTCGTCGAAGCAGGTGCTCCTCGCGCAGAAGCAACCGTTCGCGAACCACAACGGCGGAGACGTCGTGCTCGGACCCGACGGTGACCTGTACTTCGGCCTCGGCGACGGTGGCGCGACTGATGACCCCGACAACCGCGCCCAGAACCCGAAGGAGCTGCTCGGCAAGATCCTCCGGATCGATCCCACGCACCGGACCGCAGGCCGCCCGTACTCGATACCGGCCGGGAACCCGTACCGATCCGGCGGCGGCCGGCCGGAGATCTACCTGTCGGGGGTCCGCAACCCCTGGCGCTTCACCTTCGACCGCGCGAACGGCGATCTGTGGATCGGTGACGTCGGCCAGAACGCAGTGGAGGAGATCGACTGGTTCGCCAAGGGGACCGCCGCCGGCCGCAACCTCGGCTGGAGCGGGTACGAGGGCTCGGTGTCTTACGCGGATGGCTCAGGTCGCAGACCGAACCGCAGTGTTCCACCGGTGTTCGAGTACCGCCACGAGGACGGTGGCTGTTCGATCACCGGCGGTTTCGTCTATCGCGGGCGACGGGTAGAAGCGCTGCGCGGCGCGTACGTGTTCGCCGACTACTGCGCCGGCCAGCTGCGCGCCCTGCGCCTCGGTGCCGACAAGAAGGTGACCGACGAACGACTGCTCGGCGTAGCGATCACCCAGCCGATCTCGTTCGCCCAGGACGATGAGGGCGAGCTGTACGTCCTCTCCCAAGCGGGCGGAGTGTTCGGCCTCGAGCCCCGCTGACCGAAGCTGATCGAAGCAGCAGCTTCAGCTGCCGTAGCTCGACTTCTTGGACTTCTTCTGGGCTCGCTTCTCCTTGAGCGTCTTGCCCGGTTTCTTGCCGCTTGGTTTCTGTGATGCTTTGTCGCCCATGAGTAGCTCTTTCGCTCGGCGGTGTTCTGCTCTCCATCGTCGCCCGTAGTCTTAGCGGTTTGCGCGGATAGGCGCCCCCTTCGCGAACTCTCGTCGCCTAACGGCACCGAGAAGGGCAACGAGCAGCGTGACTACTACTGCGGGTACCGGGTTGCTACGCGTGCAGCTCTCAACCCGTATCGGCGTCGTAGCGATAGACGTTTGTCTCGCGCTTGGCGAAGCCGAGCCGCTGGTAGAGGCGGTTGGCCGCCTCGCGACTGGGACGCGAGGTCAGGTCGACCGAGCGGGCGCCTCGTTCGATTGCTCGCCCGACAGCGTGCTGGTTCAAGGCCTTCGCCACACCCAGACCTCGCGCCCCCTCGTCGACCACCACGTCTTCGATCCACGCTCGCAGTCCCGTCGGGGTGCGGAACAGGACGAGCGTCAGCGTGCCGAGGATGGGCCCGTCCTCGTCTCGGGCGACCAACAGCTCGGTAGCCGGAGACGCCACGATCTCGGCCAGCTCGGCCTGGCCTGGTGCCGGTGCGGAGCGCGACAGCTGGGGGACGAGCCGTGCGAACGCATCGACCAGTTCCGCTGTGGCCTCGGTCGCCGTTTCTACCTGGATCGCCATTACGGCGCGTACGGCTTCAGGGGAGGCTCGTGCCCGCTCCAGCGGAGATCGGGAAAGGCGAACCCTCCGGCGAGCTCGTGGAGCCCGATGCCGACGAGATACAGGGGCGACGACCCGGCGAAGTTGAGGCGGAAGCAGGCAAGCCAGTCGAGGAAGCGAGAGCGGTCGGCAGTGCCGGCATGGGTCAGCGCGTCGATCACTGCGACATAGACCACGCCGTCGCTCACCAGACCGAGGTGACCGACGACCCGGCCGGGGCAGAGGCTCTGCACGGCAAGGTTGCGCCCGCCCGACAACGCCGCGGTGGTGCTGGGCAGGCCCGACGGCTCCACGAGCTCGTCGGTCGCGCTGTAGACGGATGTGTAGCTCACTGCGCCCGGCGTCTCGTCGCCCGCGTTCAGAGCGGAGAGAAAGCGCGAGCCGGCCTCCATCTGGAGGCACGCACCGGTGCACCCGGCAAGGCCGAGCACGTTGGCCACGTAGGTGCCATGGTTCGGTGCTCCGAGCATGACGAGGTCGTCCACCCGCAGCCTCACGTCAGGCCAGTACTTGATGGCCCATCGGGGCTGCAGGCCACCCTGGCTGTGCCCGATCACGTCGACCTTGCGGCCCGACCACGCGTTCACACGGCGGATCGCGTTGACGACGTACTCCGAGCTGGCTTGGATGTCGTCGAGCGACCGATTCGGCATCTGCACGACACACGTGTCGAGCCCCTTGGCCGGCAGAACTCGCTGATAGTTCCAGCCCCAGTTCTCGGATGCAGTGGCGATCGTGCCATGCACGAGCAACACCGGTTCGTGGCGGCGCGCCGTGTCGACCCAACGACAGGAGATCGCGGCATCGAGCGTCGACTGGGACACCGACAGATGCGGACCACTCGACGTGATCGACGACGCCGACGCGCTGGCTTCGGCCCGGGGATCGGCTGCGACGAGCATCACCGCGACGGTGACGACCGCGGCCACGCTCAGCTCGATGCGCCGGCTCGTTCCAACCATGATGAGCGCCCCTTGCCGCCCGGTGCGAGCTGTGGTGATTCAGCAATCGTTCAGCGAATGGTCATCCGACGTGAACTGTGCCGTCGAACCGACGACACAAGGTATCCGTACGGTGACACCCATGCGCAGCATCCTTATCCTCCTCCAGTCCTTCGGCTCGGCGGGAGCGCTGCAGAACGCCCGGGCCGAGCTCGAACTGAACCACTCGCGGCAGCTTCAAGCCGCGTTGGTCGCCCGCCGCGTCGGCACAATCGATGCAGTCTCTGCCCGGCGCACCATCACTGCGCCGAGCCTGCCGGTCGCCGCGTGACCTGACCACGCCCGGCCGCGAGCGCAGCTCGGCTCGGGTTCCATGTAGGACGCTCGCCGGTAGCGTGGTCGTCATGGACCCCGTCCGTTGGACGCGCCGCCCGACGCTGCACCGCCCCATCCTCGTGGCGGCCTTCGAAGGTTGGAACGATGCCGGCGATGCCAGCACGACTGCCGTGCGCTGGCTGGCCGATCGCTTCGACGCCCGCCTGTTCGCCACCATCGATCCGGAGGAGTTCTTCGACTTCACGTCGACCCGACCACGAGTCGAGATAGTCGACGGTGAGTCGCGCCGGATCGTGTGGCCGGAGACCCAACTCTCCGCCGCCACGCTGGCCGAGACGGGGCGCGACCTCATCCTCCTGGTCGGCACGGAACCACAACTGCGATGGCCTACGTTCTGCCGCCACGTCGTCGAGATCGCTTCTGCGCTCGAGGTGGAGATGGTCGTCACCCTCGGCGCCCTGCTGGCCGAGGTTCCTCACTCCCGACCGACGTCGGTCATCGGCACGGCCTATGACCAGGCGGTGGTCGACGCGCTGGGTCTCCGGCGTTCCACCTACGAGGGACCGACCGGCATCGTCGGAGCGTTGCATGACGCGTTCCAGCAGGCGGACATCGCGTCCGCGTCGCTGTGGGCGGCCGTGCCCACCTACGTTCCCGGTGCGCCCTCACCCAAGGCGGCTCTTGCGCTCGTCGAGCGCACGGCGAGCCTGGTCGGCGTTCCTTTGATCACCACCGACCTCGAGATCGCCTCGGCTTCCTATGAGCGTCAGATCAGCGAGCTCGTCGCCTGTGACGACGACACTGCCGCCTACGTCGAGCGGCTCGAAGCCGAAGCTGACACCGAGTCCGATCCCGAAGCCGATGACGACTCCGACGAAGAGCTCGGCGCCTTGACCGAGCTCTCCGAGCACGACGCCGGCGAGCTCGTCCAAGAGCTCGAGCGCTACCTTCGCGACCACCGCCAAGACTGAGAACTGCACGTTCTCGACGCTGTAGCTGCGTCCACGGTCACTTGCGTCGAGTTCGCGCCAGCCTCCGGTTTCGACGCATCGCGTGACGGCTTCCGCGAGCTATCGCCTGGAGGATCCAGCGATCCTCGCCCACGGGCGGGCCTGCTCCATGACTCGGGCGAGACGCAACGCGACCTGGTCCTGGTGGCGACGGGCGGTGATCTGCACTCCCACGGGGAGCCCCGCCGAAGTCATCCCGGCTGGTATCGAGATGGACGGGTTCCAGCACAGGTTGGCCAGCATCGTGAACGGAGTGGACATCGCCATGTGCACCTTCTGACCGTCGATGGTGTCGGGCGGTGGCCCGCCCGCCGCGAACGCCGGGACGGCGGTGGTCGGCGTCAGCAGCACGTCGACCTCGTCGAACACGACGGCGGCGTCGGCTTCGAGCTGAGCGCGCCGCTTGTAGGTGCGGGCGAAGCGGGACACCGACATGTCAGCGGTCTGCTCCAGGACTTCGCGAGAGTAGATCGTGAGGTCGTCGGCGACCGCTGGCCACATGTCGTCCTCGAGGTCGAGCCACAGATCGGCCGCTCCGCAGGAAAGCCACGTCTTCACCGGATCGGTGAGGTGCACGGGTTCGTTGTCGCCGTGCAGTTGTGCCGCAGCGATGAGGGCTTGCGCGGCTGACTCGGCGATT
>JBBSGQ010000176.1:0-7458 GCA_038253965.1 Acidimicrobiales bacterium
AAGGTGATCAGCTTCGAGATCCCGATCGACAAGATCGGCGAGGTCATCGGGCCAAAGGGCAAGGTCATCAACGCGATCCAGCAGGAGACCGGAGCCGATATCAGCGTCGACGACGACGGCATGATGGGCACCGTGAGCATCGGCTCGTCCGACTCCGGAGCGGTGGCTGAAGCGGAGCGCCAGATCAAGCTGATCCTCAATCCGCCCACTGCGGATGTCGGCGCCACCTACAAGGGTCGCGTCGTGAACATCACCAAGTTCGGGGCGTTCGTCAACATCCTCCCCGGTCGCGACGGGCTGATCCACATCTCGAAGCTGGGCGGCGGGCGTCGCATCGACAAGGTCGAGGACGTGGTCGCCCTCGGCGACGAGATCGAGGTCCGGGTGGACGACGTCGATCCGAACGGCAAGGTGTCACTGACACCGACCCAGGCCCTCGGAGGCGACAGCGCCGGCGGCAACAGCACGAGCCAAGAGGCTCGCAGCGATCGTCGGCCGCCGCGGGAGGACCGGGGCAGCGGACCGGACCGGTCGAACCGCGGCGACCGTGAACGGACCAGTCCCAGCGCGAGCACGGGAGCCGAAGAGGTGTCGTTCGAAGATGCGTTCGACGCCGAGATACGCCAGGAGCTCGGGGATCTCGGCCCCGGTGACACTGGTCGGGGTGGCGATCGTGGTGGGTCCGGCGGCGGACGGCGGGGTGGCGGACGCCGCGGCCGCTGACAGCACGACGCTGATCGAACAGACCACGCTGGCCTCCGGACTCCGCATCGTTACCGAGCGGATGCCGGAGCCCCGCTCGGTCTCGCTCGGTTGCTGGGTCGGCACCGGTAGCCGTGACGAGGCGCCCGACATACAGGGCGCCTCACACTTCCTCGAGCACCTGCTGTTCAAGGGCACCACCACCCGCGACGCGCGGCAGATCGCGGAGGCGGTCGACGCGGTCGGCGGGGAGATGAACGCGTTCACCGCCAAGGAACACACCGCCTACTACATGCGTTTGCCCGCTCCTCACCTGGCGATGGGTCTGGATCTTCTGGCTGACGTCGTGACCGATCCGACGCTGAGCCCCGAGGACGTCGACGCCGAGCGTCAGGTGATCCTCGAAGAGCTCCACCTGTCCGAGGACGAGCCCGACGAACGCGTCCACACCCTCGTCCACGAGGCGATGTTTCCCGGCCATCCGCTCGGTCGAGAGGTGCTCGGGACGATCGACACCATCGAGGCGATGAGCAGGCAAGACATCTTCAACTTCTTCAGCGAGCGCTACGGGCCCGCGAACGTCGTGGTGGTCGCCGCTGGTGACCTCCACCATGGCGATGTCGTCGACGTGATGACCGACCGCTTCCGCACAGGGGCCAGTGTTGCGGCGATCGAGCGCACGCCTCCCGTCGCCGACGCGCAGCCGCTGGCCGTCATCCGACGCGACACCGAACAGGCTCATCTCGCCGTGGCATGGCCTGCCTTCTCCGAACACGACGACGATCGCTTTGCGCTCGCCGTGCTGAACCAGGTGCTGGGCGGCGGCCTGTCCAGCCGGTTGTTCCAAGAGATCCGCGAGCGCCGCGGGTTGGCCTACTCGGTGTACTCCTACTCCGCCCTCTACGACGACGCCGGTCTGCTCGTGATCTACGCCGGCACGGGGCCTGACAAGGTCGGCGAGGTTCGTGGTCTGATCAACGCCGAGGTCGACTCGCTGAGAGCCGACGGCCTGACGGCCCACGAGCTCTTCGTCGCCAAGGGATACCTCGAAGGATCCCTGCTGCTCGGCTTGGAGGACAGCGGCAGCCGGATGGGCCGTCTCGGCTCGAACATGGTCGCCAGGGGTGAGATCACCGACCTCGACCGGCACCTGGAGCGCATCCAGGCCGTCAGCCTCGACGATGTGTCGAAGGTGATCGGGCGCGTCCTCGACGCACCCGGCTCGGTGTGTGCGGTCGGCCCCGTCGAGTTGTGACGCGGACGGTCACCCCTGGACGGCGTCCATGCCGGCTCGGGTCGGTGGCATCGCACTGAGGCCGCGCGCATCGGGGCGCACCGCGAGCACCTGGTGCACCGACGTGCGGTTCTCCTCGAAGCCGATGGCCGACGCGGCCAGGTACAGACGCCAAACCCTTGCCCGGCCAGGGCTTGTCTCGGTCTGGGCTTCGTCCCAGTGTGCGTCGAGGTTGGCCGACCACGCATGCAACGTGCGGGCGTAGTGCTCGCGCAATGACTGGACGTCGCGCACCTCGAAGCCGACCCGTTGCATGGCCGAGGTCACCGCACCGACCTCCATGAGCGCGCTGTCGGGGAACACGTAGCGACCCATGAACGATCGAGGATCGACTGCCGGGCGGGCCGACGGCGAAGGTCGCGAGATGGCATGGTTCAGCAACCGACCGGTCGGTGGGAGCAATCGATAGAGGTCGGTCAGGTACTCCTCCATGCGGTCCTGGCCCACGTGCTCGAACATGCCGATGCTGCTGATCGCATCGAACGGGCCGTCGGCCACGTCCCGGTAGTCCTGGAGCCGGATCTCCACCTGGCCGGCGAGACCGGCTGCCGCAACCCGTTGCTGGGCCAGCCGTTGCTGTTCGCGCGACACAGTGACGCCTACGACCTCGGTGCCGTGCTCCTTTGCGGCGTGCAGGGCCATCGATCCCCAGCCGCAGCCGACGTCGAGCAGGCGCATGCCGGAACGCAAACCGAGCTTGCGGGCAACGAGCTCATGTTTCGCCGCCTGCGCCGCCTCGAGCGTGCCACCGTCCGCGTCGGTCCAGTACGCGCAGGAGTACGTGAGGCTGGGGCCGAGCAGCATCTCGAAGAACCGGTTGCCGACGTCGTAGTGGTGCGAGACAGCCCGGGCGTCTCGGGACCGGCTGTGGCGGCGACCCCGGAGTCGGATCTCCTCGGGTGGAGACGGCAACGGCCGGCCGATGACGCCGAGCCGCCGCGCTGCCCGCCACAGGGCAGTGGCGAGGTCGGTGTCGGCAAAGCGGTGGCGACGCTGGTCCGGACTCGGCTGGTGGTCTCCGATCTTGAGCAGCAGGGAGAGGTCACCCTCGAGATCGAGCTCACCTGCGACGTACGCTCGGGCCAGTCCCAGCTCGCCCGGTGCCCAGAGGATGTGGCGCAGCGCATCGGGCGACTGCACGATGGCGGTGAGCGGCGCGTCATCCGGCCCGGCCCGCGTGCCGTCCCATGACTTCACCGCGATCGGCGCGTCGTGGCCGAGGAAGTGATGGGCGATGGGGAGCAGGATCTCGGCCACCGGTTGCGATTCGGCGGTGCGGTTTCGGGTTGCAACGTGGGTCACAGTCACCTCCGGGGCCGGTTTGTGCCAAGTGTGCCGTGTCTCCCGGGGGGTTACCAGGGCCTTCTCCGGATCGACCTGGAGTCAGCCGCTTCGGGCGGTGCGGTGGGCAATACTGCTGGCCCGGTTCTCGAAAGGAGCTTCGATGGGATTCCTCGACAAAGCGAAGGAAAATCTGGAGAAGGTGGCCAAGCAGGGCCAGGACAAGCTCGACGAGGTGCAGTCCAAGAAGAAGGCGGATGGATTGCTACGCGACCTCGGCGCGTGGACGTATGCGACCTCCACTGGGCGCGACAGCGGTAAGGGTCCGGCTGAGGTGCAGCGGATCACCGCCGAGCTGCAAGCCCATGAAGCCGAGCATGGTGCGTTGGGCGGGGACAAGCCCGCCGAAGGCGACGCCGGCCCTGGCGATGGGGCCGACGCCGGCGCTGCTGCTCCCGCCACTGGTTCGGAGCAGCCGCATGCCCCGGCGCCCATGATGCCGCCGGCACCGGCGGGCATCGTGCCGCCGCCGCCACCGAGGTCTGATCACGGAACGCCGGCCGGCTCGGTACCACCTCCACCGACGTTTGCGCCTCCGCCACCGGTCGAGGGCATGCCTGAGGGCGGGTCCAAGCTCGACGAGTTCTGATGGCGCTCCGGGTCGGGGTGTTCGGCGCCGGCGGCCGGATGGGAAGCGCAGTGTGCGCTGCTGTCGCCGCTGATCCCGACCTGGAGCTCGTGGCTGCGGCTGACCCGCACCACGATGGCCTTGACCTGCGCCAGGTGACCGGACTCGACCTGCACCTGTTCGTGCTGGCTGATGCGGAAGCGCTCGGTCAGGCCGAACCGGACGTCGTGGTGGACTTCACCCATCTCGAGGCGGCTCAGCAGAACCTGGCCTGGGCTGCATCGAACGGCGTGCATGCAGTGGTCGGCACCACGGGGTTCACCGACGATGATCTGGAACGGGTGGCCGAGGAGTTCACGACCAGCAATTGCGTGATCGCGCCAAACTTCGCCATCGGCGCGATCTTGATGATGCGCTTCGCCGAGCTTGCCGCTCCGTGGTTCGACTCGGCGGAGATCATCGAGCTCCACCACAGCGAGAAGCTCGACGCGCCGAGCGGTACCGCCATGGTCACCCTCGAGCGCATGGCTGCGGCGAGCTCCGAGTGGCTCGACGACCCGACCCGCACCGAGGTGCTGCCGGGCGCGCGGGGCGCAGAAGACCGTAGCGGCATCCACGTCCACTCTGTACGGCTGCGCGGCCTCGTCGCTCATCAGGAGGTGCTGCTCGGCGCGACGGGTCAGACCCTCACCATCCGCCACGATTCCTATGACCGGTCGTCGTTCATGCCCGGGGTCCTCCTCGCCATCAAGAAGGTCCCAGAGCGGCCTGGGCTCACCGTCGGCCTCGACGCACTCCTCGGTCTGTAGGGCGCGTCACCGGTGGCGCGCCGCAGTGCAGGCGGCCGGGCGGCTCAGGTGCGGCGGTGGACTCGAGTGGCCGAGGCCTGGTCGCGGGGTTGGACGAGGATCTGATCGATGTTGACGTGGCTCGGTCGGGTCACGGCCCAGCTGATGCAGTCGGCGATGTCGTCGGCGGTCAGCGGCTCGACACCGGCGTAGACGGCGTCGGCGCTGGCTTGGTCGCCGGCAAAGCGCACCACCGAGAACTCGGTCTCGACCATCCCCGGATCGATCTCGGTGACCCGTACGGGTTGGCCGAGCAGCTCCAGGCGAAGAACACCAGCCACCGCCCGAGCGCCGAACTTGGCGGCGTTGTACCCAGCGCCACCCGGATACGGCTCGTGGCCAGCGATCGAGCCGACCACCACCACATGGCCGTCTCCGCTGGCGACGAGCTTGGGCAGCAATGCCCGTGTCATGCGCATGACGCCAAGCACGTTGGCGTCGTACATCCAGCGCCAATGTTCCTCGTCGGCCTCGGCTATCGGGGCCAACCCCAGCGCGCCCCCGGCGTTGTTCACAAGCAGGTGGCAGGTGGGAACCTCGCCACAGAAGGCCTCGACGGAGGAGGTGTCGCACACGTCGAGGGGGAGCGCCCGGGCGCCGATCGGATCGGCCACCGCACGCAGTCGGTCCTGCCGGCGAGCGCCCACGACCACCTCGAACCCGACGGCTGTCAAGCGGCGGGCGGTCGCCGCCCCGATACCCGAACTGGCTCCTGTCACGACCGCAACCTTGTGCTGCATCAGCCGCCGCCCAGGTCAGAACTGTCATCGGCTCGCGGTCGGCCCGTCTCGTCGGCCTGGGACGCTCGCGAGATCTCCTCGTCGATGTGGGCGAGCTCGGAGATCTCGCCCCCTCCCCGGCGGCGTTCGCTCCAGATGGTGAACCCGACGAGGACGATGCTGATGGCCAACACGGGGATGCGATGGCTGGTGATGAACGTGCTGACCGAGTGCAGCGGCGTCGAGAAGATGTCACCGAACCAGCGCAGCAACCAGAGCCTGGCCAACGTCCCGCTGATGTTGAGGACGAGGAAGACCGGCACGCTGATACCCGCCGCACCGGCGAAAAGACAGATGAAGTTGTTCGGTGCGAGGGCGATGAGCGGATAGGCGGCTTTGGAGAACCAGCCCTCCGCCGATCGCAGGAGACCGCCGTAGGTCGGGCTCTTCTTCTCCATCCAGGACACGGCGGCGTCTCCGTACCAGATCCCGAGGAGGAAGAAGAGCGGATCAGAGAGCAGGAGCCGCAGGGTGCCGACCACGTAGTACGAGACAACGTCGAGGTAGGGGCTGGCCAGCACCAGGTTGCGGTTGCGGGCGTTCATCGCGATGAAGATGAGCGGGTGCTCGTCGTGATAGGCGAAGAGGACCGTGTCGCCCACGTAACCGGCCACGACGAGCAGGATCAGCGGGCCGATCACGAGGTTGCGAGCAAGGACGCTCGGCGGACCCCGTCGGGCAGGCGGAACGCGGCTCGGCGCAGCGCCCCCGTGGTGGTCGACCGAGTTCGCGTCTGGCGCGAGTTGCGGTGCGTCGGAGGTCTCTGGCGCAGGGTCGTCAGGCAAGGGTCGGATTCTTCCAGAGCCGGAGCATGCAGCGACACCGCAGGGTACGGTCCGACCTTGTACCGACGCAGCGAACCATGGGGAGATCGTCGCCATGTTGGGGCTCATGCAGGATTTTCCGCTCGCCCTGCCGCACCTGTTCCAGCGGGCGGAGCAGCTGTTTCCGGCCAAGCACATCGTCACGGCCTCCGCACGTGGACGTGAGCAGGAGAGCTACGGCGAATGGGCTGGTCGAACCCGCAGGTTGGGTGGCGTGCTCGACACCCTTGGCATCTCCGAGGATGGTCGCGTCGCCACGTTCGCCTGGAACACCGCACGGCACCTCGAGCTGTACTTCGCCCCGCCCTGTACCGGCCGGGTGTTGCACACGCTGAACATCCGCCTGTTCGCCGAGCAGCTGACCTACATCGTGAACCACGCCGAGGACGAGGTGATCTTCGTCGACCGTTCGCTGGTCGCCCTTCTGTGGCCGCTGCTCGACTCGTTCAAGACTGTCCACCACGTGGTGGTGATGGACGATGGCAAGGGCGACCAACCCACCGACGCCGGGCCGGGCCGGGAGTTGCACGACTACGAAGAACTGCTGGCGGCGGCCGAGCCGGTCGAGTTCCACGTCGAGGACGAGAACCGCGCCGCGTCGATGTGCTATACGAGCGGCACCACCGGCAACCCCAAAGGCGTCGTCTACTCCCACCGGTCGACGTTCCTGCACACGTTCGGGGTGATGATGGTCGACACGCTCGGTGTGTCCGAGGCGGACACGATCCTGCCGGTCGTCCCGATGTTCCATGCCAACGCCTGGGGCCTAGCCCATGCTGCGGTGGCCAGTGGGGCCAACTTGGTGATGCCCGGCGCCGACCTCAGCCCGCCCGCCATCGCGGAGCTGATCGAATCGGAACGGGTGACCGTGGCCGCCGGCGTGCCCACCATCTGGATGGGAGTGCTGCCTGAGCTGAAGGGCCGCGACACATCGGCGTTGCGATCGATCCCGTGCGGTGGTTCGGCCGTGCCCCGGTCGCTGTCGGAGGGGTACCGCTTGCAGACCGGCCTGCCGATCCGCCAGGCGTGGGGCATGACCGAGACCAGTCCCGTCGCATCGGTCGGCCACATCAAGTCCACGCTGGCCGATCGCAGCGAGGAC
>JBBSGQ010000177.1:0-7447 GCA_038253965.1 Acidimicrobiales bacterium
CGAACATCAGCGCCGGTGATCGTGTCGTCATACCGTTCAACATCTCCTGCGGCCACTGCTTCATGTGCGGCCAGGGCCTCCAGTCGCAATGTGAGACGACCCAGGTCCGCGAGCACGGCATGGGTGCGGCGCTCTTCGGTTTCTCGAAGCTCTACGGCGAAGTACCTGGAGGTCAAGCGGAGCTCCTGCGGATCCCGCAGGCGCAGTACGGGCCGATCAAGGTCCCCGAGGGACCGCCCGACGACCGCTTCGTCTACCTGTCCGACGTCCTCCCTACGTCGTGGCAGGCCGTGAAGTACGCAGACATCCCGAAAGGGGGCAGCGTTGCCGTCCTCGGCCTCGGCCCGATCGGCGACATGTCCACGCGCATCGCCTTGCACGAGGGCGCAGCACAGGTCTTCGGCGTCGACCTCGTCCCAGAGCGACTGGCCCGCGCTCGCGGCAACGGTGTGACGACGTTCGACCTTCGAGAGGTCGACAACGTCGCCGACGCGATCCGTGAAGCGACCGACGGCCGCGGGCCCGACGCGGTCATCGATGCGGTCGGGATGGAGGCCCACGGCGCCCCCTTCGGCAAGCTGGCCCAGCAGATCACCGGCCTGCTCCCCGATGCCGTTGCGTCGAAGATGATGAAGAAGGCTGGTGTCGACCGCATGAGCGCCCTGCTCCTCGCCATCGACATCGTCCGTCGCGGGGGCACCCTGTCGATCATCGGTGTCTACGGCGGTATGACCGATCCGTTGCCCATGCTGACCCTGTTCGACAAGCAGATCCAGGTCCGCATGGGCCAAGCCAACGTCAAGCGCTGGATCGATGACATCATGCCGCTGCTATCGGACGAGGACCGGCTCGGTGTCGACGGCTTCGCCACGCACCGTCTGCCGCTGAGCGAGGCACCCAAGGCCTACGAGACCTTCCAGAAGAAGCAGGACGACGCGATCAAGGTGTTGCTGCAGCCTTGACTCACGACGATGCCAAGAGCTCGAGCTCGACTGCGAGCTGGCGTGCGTCGTCCTCCAGACCGTCGGGCGTCGGGCCCATCGGCAGGCGGCACTCCCCCACCGAGTGGCCGAGCACTCGAAGCATCGCCTTGGTGGGAACCGGGTTCGGGGCCGCGAGGCTGCTCTCGAACGCGTAGGACGAGAGCAGCCGGTCGTTCACATCGCGCGCTGCATCCATGTCTCCCTTGAACACGGCGTCCACGAGCTCGCGGTGCAGCCCGGCGCTCCAATGGGCGGCGACGCTGATCACTCCCACTGCGCCGACAGCCAGGAACGCAAGGTTCAACGCGTCGTCGCCGCTGTAGAGCTCGAAGTCCTCGGGCGCGGCCGCGATCAGGCGGGCCGTCTCGGCCGGGTCGCCGGCCGCATCCTTCACTCCGGCGATGGTGGGCACGTCAGCGGCTAGCCGCAGGATCGTGTCCGTGTCGATCTTGCGGCCAGTGCGGACGGGGATGTCATAGAGGATCACTGGCAGGTTGGACGCCTCGGCGATCGCCCGGAAGTGCGCTTCGAGCCCGGCCTGCGACGGCCGGTTGTAATACGGGGTGACGGCCAGGATCCCGTCCATGCCGAGATCAGCGGCAGCCTTGGTCATCTGCACGGAATGGCGGGTGTCATTGCTCGTGCTCCCAGCGATCAAGGGCACGTCGACTGCGGCCCGCACCACTCGCCACAACTCGAGCTTCTCGTCGTCGGTCAGCGTGGGGCTCTCACCGGTGGTCCCGGCGAGCACGAGTCCGTCGTTGCCCTGGTCGATCAGCCACTGCGCCAGGTCGGCCGCAGCTGCCGGGTCGAGGCGGCCATCGGCGGCGAACGGCGTGACCATCGCTGCGATCACCGCTCCGGATCGTGCCATCACCCTGCCTCCCTGGACCGCTCGATCGCGAGCGTGGCCAACAGGTCCTCGTGCAACTCGAACCAGATCGTGTGGTACGACTCGATCATCGGCTTGGTGAACCAGTCGGTGGCGCCGTCCTGCACCTTCTGGCGGGCTTCGGCAAGCCGAGGGCCATACCCGCCGAAGCGTCCACGTGCCTCGCCCAGATCGCAGCACACCGGTTGCACCTGGTCGTCCAGCAGGCCGAGCCGGACGATCACCGCAGCGTCGTAGTGCGGGTCGGCGTGGTCGTTCAGGGTGTGCTCATCGATCATCTGCCAGTCGGTGCAGAGGGCGAGGAAGTCACCGTTCACGGCGAGAAACCGCCTGTACGCGTCCTCGACGGTGGCTCGTCTGCCGCACGCGTCCAGCTCTGCGGCGAGCAGCTTCGCCACCTCGGCGCGCCCGGCCGGCGTGAGCATCCATCCGGACATGCGGCCTTCGCGGTGCAACACCAGGCCCTCGCTCTCCGCGGCGCACAGCTGGTATGCGCACGGCTGCGACGACATCCCGGTCAACGCCGCCACGGCGTCCGTCTCAGCGAACCCCTTCAGCCGTAGACCGTGGAGCACGGCAAGGCGGTCGGCGACATGCTCTGCCATCTTTCGAACCCTACCAACGAGCCGGTGGCGCCTCGTCGGAGATCGCGCGCACCTTGCGCCAACGGACAGAACCGACGATGAGCACGGTTCCTGCGAGCGCGGCGAGAACCCATGGCAGCGCACCGTTCACCAACGTCGCGCCGCGCACCGCCGGATCCCACCCGGCAGAAGGGGCCGAGGTGAAGCGAACGTAGGGGACGGCAGCCAACTCGAGCAGCGCGCCAACTCCGACGAGCAGCCGCGTGGTCGGAGCCCGGGGACACAGCGCGAGGGGTATCAGCCCCCATGCGACGTACCAGGGCCAGACGTACGCGCTGCCCAGGGCATAGGCGAGGACCGTCAGTCCAACGAGCAGGGCGGGATGTGAAGCGCGGCGGTGGCGGGTCACAAGGTAACCGGCGAGGGCGATCGTGACGACGACGGCGAGCGTCGCCAGACGGACCTGGTCGGTATGGCGAGCTCCCCCCACCTGACGGAAGATCCAGTCCCGGCCGTGCGCCCACAGGTTGCCGCTGGTCATCCGCCAGCTGTTCCAGCGCATGGCTCGTACGACGTCGGATCCACCGGCCGCCCAGATCATCGCCGCGCAGGCGACCATCGCCGAGCCGACCAGCTTCGCGACCGCGCGCGTTCCTGATCGACGCAACGCCCAGGCCGCGAGGGCCACGAGGGCGAGCAGTGCGGTGACCTTGATCATCGCCGCGCCGGCCACCAGCACCCCGGTCCACGCCCAACGCCGACGAGTGGCCGACAGCACTGCGCCGAGGAGCAGCAGACCGACCCAGGCGTCGTTGTGCCCGGCATTGACCACGCATATGGGCACGAGCGGGTTGACCGAGAGGATGGCGATGGCCGTCGGGTTCCATCGGGTCTCGCGCCCCACGAGCAACAAGGCGCCTGCGACGGACAGCGCCGCCAGGAGTTGAAACCCAAGCCTTGCCACAGTGGCGTTCGTGCCGGCGACGGCCATCACCGCCGCCGCGGGGATGGCGAACACCGGGCCGTACACCGAGGGGGTGTGACGCCAGAAGTGCACGACCCGGTCGGTGTAGGGGTCACGGGGGTAGTTCGCGGGAACGTGGTTCCAAGGACTGTCGTGGTGGACGGCGACCATCCGCCCGTACGAGGCGTAGGACCAGACGTCACGCGACTCGATCGGCGGCTGGACCATCGCCACGGCCAGGAGCGCCCCGCCGGCCGCGAGCACGGGCCAGGCCGGAAGCGCAGCCCAACGGTGCAGGGCGATCATCAAGGCCGCGAATGCGCCGTAGGCGACGATCAGCGCGACGAAGTACGACCCGGCCGTCAGGTGGTTCCCCGCCACCAAAGCCACGGACGTGGCGGTCGTCGAGGTGACGAGGGCGATGGCTGCATGACGGGTACGGGCAGCACCACGGTCCCGATCGACGCCGACATCGGGTGCGGGCGGGAATGTGGTTCTCGGGCGCACCGGTCCCGCTCCTCGTTCGACCATGCGGCGTCTCCTCGCCGCGGGGAGAACAGCCGGAAGCCTACGGAGCATCGGGCCACTCACGAGGGCGGTTCACCTGATCTCGACCCGATTATCACCGGCCGTTTACCTATCGACCCGTTGCGCACCGCGCCGACGAGAACCACGAGCAACACCACCAACACGACATTTCGGGCCAGCACTACAGCTCCCATGACCTTCGACCCTCGGATGAGGTGGTGCTCGAACCAGAGGAGCTCGGCAAGGGTCAACCAGGAAGCCACCACGGCGAGCCAACCAACGGCCCGGTGGCCCCGGACCCACAGCACGGCGACGAACGGCCCAAGCCACACCACGTACTGGGCAGACAGGAGTCGCGAGAACACCATCGAAGCGAGAACCAGCGCACCGCCGAGCGCTACCGCATCGAAGTCCTCGCGTCGGTAGCTCCACCAGGCGAGACCGATCGTGAACAGGATGAGCCCGAGACCTACTGCCGGGTCCACCCACCCGAAGCCCCCGGCGTCGATCACCCATGCTCCCGAGCGCACCCGGAAGGCG
Source organism: Acidimicrobiales bacterium (assembly GCA_038253965.1). GTDB lineage: Bacteria > Actinomycetota > Acidimicrobiia > Acidimicrobiales > Iamiaceae > JBBSGQ01. Next base: position 4,492 of record JBBSGQ010000177.1, read on the forward strand.
CCGTGGTGTCCGAGGAGGCGCAGCGACGCCGGAACGCTCTCGATCTCGAGCCCTGCGCCTGCCCGGTAACGCAGGAACGTCCGGAAGCCCGAAGGCGCGAACGCATACCAGGCAGCGACGAGCAACGCGCAACCCGCTGCACCGCCAACCAGCGTTCGCCACCGGCGCTGCACGGCGAGCACCACGAGCAGCATGCCCGGCCAGAGCTTGGTGGCCACTCCCGCCACGATCGGCCACGCTGTCGCCCGCCTGCGTTCGATGCCGGTCAGGGCCAGCGTCGCAAACAGGACAGCGAGGAAATCCAGCCGGAAGTAGGCGAGCGTCGCGACGGGCAACACCGTGATCGACCAGATCCGTGTGAGGTCGCGATCACGCTCGGGCCAGGCACGGCGTAAGAGCTCGAGCGAGGCCAACTCGAGTGACACCGTGACGGCCGCGAACAACGAGAGGTACACCGCCCGCGACTCCCACGAGAGCTTCTCCAAGGCGAGGAACACGACGGTGAGCGGCGGGAACTCCCACAGGACTGACCGATACGGGAGACGCGAGGCAGTGACGAGACGACCGATGTGGCGGAAGTGGGAGATGTCTCCGACGAAGATGTGCGGCAGCAGGTGCACGACCGCGACCACCAACACCGCGCGCCCCGCGAGTTCGCCGAGCAACCGCCGCCAGCGCGTCGCTCCCGTGGTTCGCACGGGGCCGCAATGTACCGAGACTCGGGCCGGACATCGTCGCGCAGATCTCGTGGCACCGCCGCATATGGCCGTACGGACCGTCGACACGTGCCACGATTGAGCGATGCCGTCAGTGTTGTTGGCCACCGATGGTTCCGACCGAGCGACCGCGGCGATGGTCCGGGGTGTCGAACTGATGGGACGGGACCGCCGGTTCATCGCGTTGACTGTCGTCTCCCACGCACTTCCGGCGCCGACCGGGATCGCCCCGATGGACACCCACCCGACGATCGTCGATCCCGAGCTCGAGGCGCTCGAGGAGCGTGCGGAGGTCAAAGGGGCGAACGAGGAGCTTGCGCGCCTCGTTCGCCTGCTCGACGTGCCGGCCGAGACACGCGTCGAGATCGGCGAGCCCGGCGTCACGATCTGCGATGTGGCCACCGAGGTAGGCGCCGATGTGGTGATCCTCGGATCCCATGGCCACGGCTGGCTGCAACGGGTTCTGCTCGGATCAGTCAGCCACTACGTCCTGCACCACGCGCCGTGCCCCGTCGTCGTGATGCGTCTCGAACCCCCGCCGCCTCCGCCGGACACCGCCAACCCGACGCACTAGCGCGGCCCCCGGGCAGTCATTGCGTCGAGAACCGGCTCGGCGAGCGAAGGGTCAGCACGATCGAGCTTCCCGTCGAAGCCCTCGTCTTCGTCACCTCGGGCCAGCTCGCCGGCTCGCCGGCGCAGGATCAGCGGATAGCCGATGACCGCGATGGACGAGAAGATGAACCACTGGATGGCGTAGGACAGGTGGGGACCCTCAGTGAGCTCGGGCGCAGGCAACGGGCGTGGCACCCGACCGTCCGGTCGCGGCACCTCACGCTCGAGTTGCACCCAGGCTGGGACGAGCCGCTCGGAGACCTGACGCTGGAAGCGTCCGATGTCGGCCCGGGCGAGGTTCGCCAGACGCCCGGTCCGGGGGTCGCTGGGCCCGAAGCTGCCGCGCGTCTCGGTCAGACGGATCAGGCCGGTGACCGTGACGGTGCCAGACGGCGCGCGGTACTGCGGGGGCACCGAGTCGAACCGGCCCTCGTTGGCGATCCAGCCTCGGTTCACCACGACAGCGGTGCGGTCAGCCATGACGAGCGGGGTCAGGACCCACGAACCAGGTGAACCCTCCAGGCTTCGGCTCCGGACCAGCAACTCCTGGTCGGATCGGAACCGGCCGGTCATCGTCACCGGGCGGAACTCCACCTTCGCCGCGTCTGCGAACGAGCTCTGTGCGGTCAACACCTGCCCGACCTGACGATCCGGCTCAGAGGAGCGTGACGTGATCCTGCGGTTGCGATCCTTCTTCTCATCGAGACGCCGCAACTGCCAGAAGCCGAGGTTGACCATCGTCACCACGAGCGCGAGCACGAACAGATGCGACAGAAGCCACTTCGGTTGCAAGGCGAACCGGTACTGCGACATCAGCCACGAGGCTACGTCCGTCCGCGCGAGCGGCGAGAGTCAGAGCGACCCTTCCGCGGGTATGGATCGCTACGCGGTCGGCAACTGGTGCTCCTTGAAGCGCGTGCGGAGGTCCTTCTTGGAGAACTTGCCGACCGAGGTCTTCGGCACCTCGTCGATGAACACCACATCGTCGGGCATCCACCACTTGGCCACGCGACCGGCCAGATGGTCGAGCACGTCTTGCTTGGTCAACTTCTCCCCGGCCTTGACCACTACGCAAGCAAGAGGTCGTTCGCCCCACTTCGGGTGAGGGAGGCCTATGACCGCCGCCTCGGCGACCTTCGGATTGCTCATCAACTCGTTCTCGAGCTGCACCGAGCTGATCCACTCACCGCCCGACTTGACGACATCCTTGGTCCTGTCGACCAGGCGGATGTAGCCCTCAGCGTCACACGTCGCCACGTCACCGGTCCGCAACCAGCCGTCATCGGTGAACGACTCGGCTGAGCGGTCGTCGTTGTAGTAGCTGCTCGCGATCCATGGGCCGGCCACCTGGAGCTCCCCGCGACTCTCGCCATCCCATGGCGCAGGTTGACCGGTCTCCTGGCTCACGATGCGGAACTCGACGCAAGGCGACACCAGTCCGACCGTCGACCGCAGGTCCGCGAGCTCGTCGTCGCTGCGATCGGCGAGCGTTGACTTGATGTGGCCCACCGACGCAACAGGGCTGGTCTCGGTCATCCCCCACGCCTGCCGGATGGGAAGACCTGTCTGCTCACGGTAACCCTCTGACAACGCCCTCGGCACCGCCGAGCCTCCGCAGGGTATGGACC
>JBBSGQ010000178.1:0-7406 GCA_038253965.1 Acidimicrobiales bacterium
GACCGGCATATGCGCGGTGAAACGACCCAAATCAGTTGAGCCGCAGATCGGTTCAGCCGAGGAGGATGTCGACAGCGCCGCCCCGCCTGACCCGCTGGCCTGCCGCAGGGGTGCTCGACACCGGCCGGCCGGCCGCCGGCCCGCTGACGTTGCCGGCCGACAGTCCGGCGGCGCGCAGCTTGGCGATGGCACCATCGATAGAGGTGACGCCGCTCAAGCTCGGGACCGTCACCAGGTCAGGTCCCTTCGATATGACGAGGGCGACGGTGGAGCCGCGCGCCAGAGTGGCCCCCGATCCGGGGAGGACGGAGATGACGCGACCCGCGGGAACGGTGGGGTCGAACCGGCTGCTCGATGTGACGTTGAGCTGCATGGCGGCCAGCTTTGCGCGAACTGAGGCCCCGGACGCCCCCGTGAGGCCGCTCGGCACGACGCGGGGGGCAGGCCCGGTGGACACCGCGAGCAGGACCGTCGAGTCCCGGGGCACGCTCGCTCCTGGAGCGGGCTTGGCCGAGATGACCTGGTCGACAGCAACGGTCTCGCTGTGCTCGCTCCTGGACTTGGCGACCAGTTGGACCGCGGTCAGCCGGGACTTGGCTGCGGACAGGGAGACGCCGGTGAGCCCGTTCGGCACGGTCCGCGGCTTGGGCCCGTTCGACACCACGAGCGCGATGTCTGATCTCTTGGGCAGCCGGGTCGGCGTACCGGAAGCCGGTCCGATCACCGAGTCCTTCGGGATCTTCTCGTCGAACCGCCGCGTCGCCTTTGGGATCAGACCAAGTTTCAGGAGTCGCGCTTGCACTTCGGCCACCGGCTTGCCGGCCAGGCCAGACGGGACCGTAGCGAGCGTGTTGCCCTCGGAGATGACGAGCACGAGGCTGCCGCCGCGCTTCAGACGATCTCCGGCCGGCGGCTCGGTCCGGATGATCTGACCGGGGATCGTGCCGTCACGACGGCCGCGGATCGTGGAGAGCTTCCAGCGGTGGCGCGCTACCTGCTGACGAGCCGACGCCACAGAGCCGCGACTGAGATCCGGCACGCGATACCTCGGCACGTTGTCGGTGGTCAGCAACGCGGCCGCTGTGCCACCGCCGATCAGTACGAGCGCAACCAACACCGCCCAAGGCCACCGGCGACGACGGCGCTGATCAGTGCTGGGCGCCTCGTCGCTCGGTGCGAGCGCCGGTGCAGACTCGGGCCGGGGCCCCGCGTCGGGCTCGGGCTCGCGCAGATCCACCATCGAGTCGACGCTCGATTCGTGGTGGTCCGGCTCCCCGATGTGCGTCTCGTCGAGCGCGACGTCACCGACCGTCTCGACGGATTCGCCCGGCTGGTCAGCTTCGACCGCTTCGGCAGACGCCGCGGATCCGTCGGATGCATCTGGTTCGGCGGGACTGGCGGTCTCGGCGGGGCTTGCATCCACGAGGAAGGCAAGGGCCGGTTCGGCGGAACTGACCCAATCGGGCGGCTCGAGGTCGAGATCGTCGTCGCGCAGGTCAACCACCCCGGCTCCGGCTGCGCCGTTGTCGCCTCCCAGCGGGCTATGGAGCGTGGGGTCGTCATCGACCACCGCCACACCATCACGGGGCAGGGCACCGGCGAGCGGCAGGGGATCAGGTTGCCCGAGCCCGCGCGCCGCGGCGAGCAGCCCACCGGCCATGGTCCTGGCGTCGATCCGGGCCGCCGGGTCGGCTGCGCCGGCTCGCTCGAGGACGCGGCGCAGGGGGCCGAGCTCGGCGGGCACCTCGAGGGGACGGTCGACACGCGCCATGAGGGTGCCGAGTGTCGTGTCAGCGGTGAACGGCACCTGACCGGTGACCGCCTCGATCAGGACGAGGGCGAGGGAGTAGACGTCGGCCTTGCCCGTGAGCTGCTTGCCGGTGGCGAGCTCGGGCGACGCATATCGGGCAGTACCGAGCACTGCGCCCTGCGGTTCGGTCCACGCGGCCTCGGCCAGCGCCCGGGCGAGCCCGAAGTCGGCAACCCGCAGGCGGCCCTCCTCGCCGAACAGGAGGTTGGCCGGCTTGATGTCGCGGTGCACGAAGCCCCGGCGGTGGGCGTAGTCGAGAGCGCGGGCTGCCTCGAGGCCGACGAGCAAGGCCTGGCCTGGGCTGAGCACTCCCCCTTCGTCGAGCAGGGCCCGCAAGCTGCCACCGGCCAGGAACTCGGTGACGATGAACGCCACCTCGTCGTCGCCCCAGTCGAACACGGCTACGACGTTCGGGTGGCTGAGGGCTGCCGCAGCCCGCGCTTCGGCCCGAAACCTACGAAGGAAGTCTGCGTCGTCGGCCAGTGCCTCGTGCAGCATCTTCACCGCCACCCGCCGCCGCAGGCGCGCGTCGTCGGCGAGGAACACCTGAGCCGACGCGCCCATGCCGATCGGGGCGACGAGGCGGTAGCGCTGGCCCAGCACCCGGCCGATCTCGGTGCTCATGCGCGACAGGGCCACTACGCAACGGTACTGCTCACCAAGCGCCGATCCAGGGAGCCCTGGGGAGACCGGAGGTGATACCGCAGCGCCGATGGGCGCGACCCCGCTGTCCGCCCGGCACAATGGCGCGAACATGACAGCCATAGATGACCCGGACGTCCCGACACCGCCGGTCGATCCTACCGAACCGACCAAGCCGCAGCGCGGTGAATGGCACCCCCTCGTGCGGTGGGCGGTCATCGTGCTCGCGCTGGGTGCCGCAGTCGCCTTCTTCATGTTCGCGACGCGCCGCACAGTCACCGGAGTCGACGGCCCGGCGACAGATCCGGCGGTGGTGCGCCAGATCCCCGGACCGGGCGACCGGGTCCTGCGCCAGACGGAGGTGGGTGCCGAGCTGAAGCCTGGCTACGACGGACGCATCATCGTCAACGGGCAAGAGGTGCCCGAGGACCAGATGGAAGGGTCGCTCGACCCGAGCTCGAAAGCCGCCAGAGACTTCGGCGTGCGGCCCAACAACCGCAACAAGATCTTCTTCCAGCCCGGAAGCGGCAAGATCATCGACAAGTTCTCGGGACGCGAGGTCACCATCACCGTTCGTTTCTGGAAGGAAGCCGACGGGCCGGCCAAGGCGCGCACGATCACCTGGCAGTTCTCGATCACCTGAGACTCGAGCGAACAGGTCGCCCGGCGGGGTCGCCACGGTTGTCCTCGCCAGGGTTACAGGAATCACAACGAAAACCAGACGCGAACCAGGTCCGAACAGGGCTCAGGTCGGAAGCTCCCCGGTGGCCAGGAGGTGCTCGAAGCCCTGTGCGTCGAGCATCAGCACTCCCAGCGCCTCGGCCTTGGTCACCTTCGCGGCACCGGGACCCTCGCCGACGACGACCGCCGTCGTCTTCTTCGAGATGCTGCCAGGTGCCTTGCCACCGTGCGACTTGATCGCGTCCTCGGCTGCCTCGCGGCTGTAGCCCTCGAGCGTGCCGGTCACCACCACCGACATGCCGGCCAACGTCTGCGCCACACCCGAGGGGTCGGGGCCGGCGAAGTTCACGCCGGCGGCACGCAACTTGTCGATCACCGCGCGATGGGTCTCATCTGACATCCACTGATTAACAGCCCGGGCGATGACCGGACCAACTCCTTGCACCGCAGCCATCTCCTCCTCCGTCGCGCCGACGATGCGCTCGAGATGACCGAAGTGACCAGCGAGGGCTTCGGCTCCCGACGGACCGAGGTGGCGGATGTTCAGCCCGACCAACAGGTTCGGCAAGGGTCGGTCTTTCGACGCTTCGATCGACGCTTGCAGGTTGGCCACCGAGATCGCGCCGAAGCCTTCGAGGGTACCGACATGTTCCCAGTCGATCGTGTAGATGTCAGCGATGTCTTGGACGAGCTGCAGCTCTAGGAATTGGCGGACCCGCTGCTCGCCGAACCCTTCGATGTCCATCGCGCCTCGCGAGCCGAAGTGCACGATCGCCCCGGCCAACTGGAACGGGCACTGCGCATCGACACAGCGCGTGTCGCTCTCGCCGTCGGGCCGGATGAGCGTCGACTGGCGCGGACAGGGGCAGGTTGCGGGAAACGTCCAGGGTTCGGAACCCTCCGGTCGTTCGGCCAACACGGGGCCGACGACCTCGGGGATCACATCGCCGGCCCGCCGCACGATCACCGTGTCGCCTGGGCGGACGTCCTTGACACGAACCTGGTCCTCGTTGTGCAACGTCGCCTGACTGACGTTGGCCCCGCCGACGAACACCGAGTCGAGCTGGGCGAACGGGGTGGCGCGGCCTGTGCGGCCGACCGAGACCAAGATGGCGTTGAGACGAGTCGTGCGCTCCTCGGGCGGGAACTTGTAGGCGATGGCCCAGCGAGGCGCACGGCTCGTGGAGCCGAGCTCATTCCGCTGCGCCAGGTCGTCGACCTTGACCACGACGCCATCGATCTCGTAGTCGAGATCATGGCGACGGCGCTGCCAGTCCAAGCAGAACGCGTGCACATCGGCGATCGACTGGACAAGGGTGATGCGCGGGTTCACCGGGAGACCGAGACCGCCCAGAAACTCGAGCGTCTCCTGGTGGCGAGTGAAGGACGGACCGCCTTGGACCTCGCCGAGCTGGTAGCACCACAACGAGAGCTCGCGCCGGGCGGTGATCGCCGCATCCTTCTGACGAAGGGAACCGGCGGCTGAGTTTCGCGGGTTGACGAACAGCCGCTCGCCGGCTTCGGCCCGTCGCTCGTTGAGGGCGTCGAACGCCGGACGGGACATGTAGATCTCACCGCGCACCTCGAGCACTGACGGAGCGCCCTTCGGGAGACGCTCCGGCACGACGTCGATCGTGGCGATGTTGGCTGTGACGTCCTCGCCGATGCGACCATCGCCACGTGTCGCCCCCTGCACGAGCCGCCCGTTCTCGTAGCGGATCGAGATCGCGACGCCATCGATCTTCAGTTCGCACACATAACCGACCGGTTCGCCGTGCTCGTCGGCATCGAGACGACGTTCCAGCCGTTCCCCCCAGGCAACCAGCTCCGCCGAGGAGAACGCGTTGTCGAGCGACATCATCGGCGGACGGTGACGTACCGGGGAGAACAGCAAAGTCGATGTGCCGCCCACTCGCTGGGTCGGCGAGCCGGGCACCATCAGCTCCGGGAACTCGGCTTCGTACTGCCGCAGCTCTCGCATCAACCGGTCGTAATCGGCATCGCTGACCGTTGGCGTGTCTAGATCGAAGTAGCTGTGGTTGTGCGCGTCGATCTCCTCGCGCAACGCAGCGACGCGAGCTGCGACCTCGTCACTCGAACCGACGGCCGGAGTCGTCGCAGCAGCCGTCTCCGTCCGAGGGTCGTCGACCACTGGGCACGAGCTTACCGCCGGTCCGAATCCCCACGAGGAGGTCGTGCGGTCGGTGCAGACCCAGGTCGGCGATCGCCGCTGCGGCCAATCCCTCAAGTCGTCGACTTCTGAACCGAAGGAAGAGTCATTCGGCTTTCCACACTGGGCGCAAGGGACGCAGATCCGCATGACGTTGCATGGGACGCTCGAAGACTTCTCCTCTGGCGGCATCCTCCGAGTCCTGTCGTCAGATGGTCGGACCGGCGCTCTCACCTTCGGCGACGAGGCCGGTTGCGTCATCTACCTCCACCATGGCCAGCTGTACTTCGCTCGCGACGACCGCACCGATGCAGCGTTGACGGCCGCATTGGTACGACCCGGCCGGTTGACAGCTGAGGACTGGGGAGCAGCCGTCGAGGAAGCTGGTGACCGGGCGCTTGTCGGCGAGCTGCTCCTGCGCAACGGCGCCATCCATCCCGACCTGCTGGCCTCGGTGGTGTTGTCGGTCGTGTATGACCCGCTGATCTCGCTCTTTCTGGCAGGCGTCGGGGACTTCGAGTTCGAGCCGGACGTGATGCACTGGTTCGGCCCGTTCCGGGCCTTCCCGGTCGACGTGATCGTGGGCGAGGTGCGGCGTCGGGTCCGCGAAGTCGATGAGTGGGGACCGGTCATGCCGACCCTCGATGTCTCGGTCGGCGCCTGCCGGACCCTGCCCGGCGACGCAGACGAGGTGACACTGGGACGCGAGGACTGGGAACTGGTAGCTGCGCTCGTCAAGGCACGCTCCATCGACGAGCTCGCCACAGACCTCGGGAGGGGTCGTTACTCGACAGCTCGGATCGTCTACCGGCTCAGCCGGGCCGGCCTGGTCGAAGTGACCGCCGACCGGCCCGATGGCGACGCGATGGTTCTGAGCCGTGTCGACCCGCCGACCCCGGCGGAGTCTCGGGCACCGGTGGACCCGATGTCGGTCGGCCGGCCGCCGATGGCCCACACGACCCCCGAGCTCCTGCATAGAAGCCCTGCGGGCGCGGTCAGGCCCCGACGGAGAGGCGAACCCCGAGAAGCTGGTCGTGCAGGCGTTCGCCGATCTCACGAGTCAGGCCAAGCACACGACGGGCCTGAGCCGGGCGGTGCAGGGCAAGGCCACACGTCGGTGTGATCATCGCCTGGCGCCGGAGCGCTGCAGGATCGCAGCCAGCCTGAACGAGCTCACACCAGAGGATGGACAAGCGGCGCCACAGCCCTGACGGCTGGGGGCCCAGGGGCCCGTCAGTCGGCACAGCTCCCCACGCGATCCAACCCCCGCGGTCGAGGAACGTCGCGAGCGGCCCTGCGGCCTGCTCGATGCCGGCGTCGACAGGCAGTGAGAGCACCTGCGGCCCCGCCTGGAGCACCGCGCGCCAGTCAGTCGGACCGCAACAGTGCAGGCCGGTCACGGCATGCGGTTCGAGCGCAGCAAGGGCTCCGGACATCATGTCGATGGTCGCTTCGGGACCGAGAGCGACCTCCCTGTGCAGACCGGCGACCAGACCAGGCTCGTCGACGAAGACCACCAGGGGTGCGCGAGGTGCCTCCCGCTGAGCGAGCGCCAGCAGGTTCGCCGCTCGTTGACGGACTGCGGCGGCGGCCACCGGGAAGGCGCGGTCACAAGGGACGCCTTCGGCCTCCAGCGCCAGCCCGAGGGTGACCGGGCCGGTGAGCTGCAACTTGATGGGACCCTCGCGATCGGCCACGGCTCGGAGGAAGACCCGCAGCGTGTCGAACGGGGGACCGTGAAGCTCGGGGTCGGCGAGAGACACCGTCGGGTCGAGCGCTGCGTCGTCGACACGAAGGGATCCGTCAGGGCGCACGATCACGCCGCTGATCCCCCAGGCGGCCTGGGCGAGCATCGTCTCGACCGGGGACCCGACAGGGATGCTGGGCGCAGCCGGCAGCTCCGGTTGGAGCTCGAGCACGAAGCGCACTGCCTCTTCGGCCGATCGGTGCGGCAGGCTGCCGACGGAGGTGACGAGCCCGAGCGGGAAGTCGATGCGTCTCATCCGGCCTCCCTGCGACCACGGCTTTCGCCCTCGTGCCTCACGACGTGTCAGTCCCCCTACGGCTTTTCGCCCAACTCTCCGCCCCACTGGAATAGCCACC
>JBBSGQ010000179.1:0-7404 GCA_038253965.1 Acidimicrobiales bacterium
AACAGGTGGGAGCAGAACGCGCCGCGGGTGGTCCAGGTCTTCTGTCCGTCGAGCACCCAGCCGCCATCGACTCGCCGGGCTCGACTGGAGAGTGACGCCAGATCGCTCCCGGCGTTCGGCTCGCTCCATCCCTGACACCACCGGTCGTCACCTCGCGCCATGCGAGCCAGGATGTGGTCCTGCTGCGCCGGCGTACCGAACTCGAACACGGTGGGCGCAAGGAGGAAGATGCCGTTCTGGGTGACTCGCGGGGGACCACCGGCCCGGTAGTACTCCTCTTCGAAGATCAGCCATTCCCAAAGCGATGCCTCGCGCCCGCCATGCACCTCTGGCCAGGACACGACAGCCCACTTCGCGTCGAACAGCATCCGCTCCCACTCGAGGTGCACAGCGAAGCCCTCGGCTGTGTCACCTGACGGGATCGCGCCACCGTGAACCGAGCGCCAGGCGGCCAGGTTCTCCTCCAGCCAGGTGCGCGCCTCGCGCCGGAACGCTTCCTCCTGCGCCGACCAGGAGAGGTCCATCAGCGCACGCCGAAGCCGGTCATCGTTCGATCCCCAGGCGACCGAGAGTGTCCTGCGCTTCGGCCATGATCCGGTCGATCAGATCGGCCACCGCAGGCAGCTCGTCGACGATACCGGTCACCTGACCGGTAGGCAGCACCCCGATCGTGGGATCGCCGTCGACCAGCGCGGCCTTGATCAGCATCGGGGCGTTGGCGGCCATCGCCAACTGGCTCCAGCTCAAGTCCTGGTGCCTGCGCATGGCGAGGCCCTCCCTGAGCAGGGCCTTGAGCGGCGTTCCCGTGACCTTGCGGAACGCCAACGCACTGCCCATGGCCCGAGGGAGCCGCGTGACGACCGTCGACTTCTCGAGCTGGTCGACCAACTGGGTTCGGATCACCCGTTGCGGAGCACCGTCGAGTGCCGTGGTGACCACCGTGTCCGTGACCGACGCCTCGAGGTAACGCTGCTTGATCGAGTCCGGCACCGTGCTCTCGCGAGTCAACAGGAACCGCGTGCCCATCGCCACCCCTGCCGCACCCCATGCCAACGCGGCGATCAAACCACGGCCGTCGTGGAAGCCGCCCGCTCCGAGCACAGGGATGTCGTTCCCGACGGCGTCGCACACCTGGGGCAGGAGGAGGGAGGTCGGCACAGTCCCGGTGTGACCGCCGCCTTCGCCGCCTTGCGCGATCACCGCATCGACATCCCAGGACAGCATCTTCTCGGCGTGACGACGCGCCCCCACTGTCGGCATCACCAACACGCCGGCACCATGGAGCCGGGCGATGGACTCCCTGGTCGGTGCGCCGGCGAAGCTGACCAGCCGGACACCCTCGCTCACGACGAACGCTATGCGCTGATCGAGATCCGGTTGGTCGGCTCGGAAGTTCACCCCGAAAGGCTCCTCGGTGCGCGCCTTGACCTCGCGCACCGCTCGCTCCAACTGGTCAGGGGTCATGGTCACCGCCGCGAGGATCCCGAACCCGCCCGCTGCGCTGGTTGCAGCGGTCAACGCGGCCCCAGACACCCAACCCATCCCCGTCTGCACGATCGGGTACCGCACGCCGACGAGATCACAGAACCGTGTCCGCAGCACGCTCCGCGTCACATCTGATGACCCGTCAGACATTGGGTCGAGCGTAGAGGGTGGCTGCTGAGCGGCGCGAAACAACGACGGGCGAGCAGACGGCGGATGGCCGAAGCGCCTGCAGATAGCGTGAGCGCTCATGGGTGACGGGCGCTACCCCACGGGCCGATGACCGCGCCGACCCGGACGCTGCGCGTCGCGTTGGCCATGCGTGGTGGCGTCAGCTTGTCCGTGTGGATCGGTGGCGCGGTCCATGAGGTCGACCACGTCCGTCGCCTGGCCTCGCCGGCTGCGAGCATGCACCCGACCGCCAGCCCGACCCTCGAGTCGGACGCGGCGCTCACCGAGGTGATCCAGCGTCTCGGCGATGTCGCGGCCATCGAGATCGACGTGATCGCCGGCACGAGCGCTGGCGGTTTGAACGGCGTGCTCCTCGCCTCGGCGCTGCGCACCGGCCGCAAGCTCGACCCCCTCCGCCTCGTCTGGCTCGATGCCGCCGACCTGCAGAAGATCCAACGGCCGGTCCACACCAGCGACCAGCTGTCACTGCTCGACGGACGCATCTTCTACGACACCCTGCGCGACGTGCTGCAGCGAGAGTTCTTCGCCGACACCGATCCCCCGCCTGAGGGTCAACGGATCGACCTGTTGCTTCCCGTGACGGTGCTCGACGGTATCGCTTTGACTGCGGCCGATGACCCGACGACACCCGTCACGGAACGACGTCACGACGCAGTCGTGCACGTCCGCCACCATGGTCCGGACCCGACGTGGTCGGACCTGGTGGCCAGCGATACCTCGAGCAGTGATCGAATCGTGGCCAACCTGGCTGCGGCAGCCCGTTCCACCGCTTCGTTCCCCGGCGCGTTCGAACCGTTCCTGCTCCCGCAGCCGGATGCGCCGACGACCGATCTCAAGGGCACGCTGATCACGCCCGTACTTCGCCCTGCGACCGTGCAGCTCGTGGATGGCGGCGTACTCGACAACATCCCGGTCGGCAAAGCGGTGCGGGCCATCGCCGCGGCTGCGGCGGACCGTCCGACCGAACGATGGCTGCTGTACCTCCAGCCGAACCCGACGGTCGACGGGCCTGGATCGAACACCGCCGCGTCGACTGCCGACCCGCAACAAGGGACTGCGCAGCCGGCGACGATGACGAAGGTGTTGACCAAGCTCGCGGGAGCGCTGGTCAACGAGTCACTGATCGACGACCTGGAGTTGCTCCGGGCCCACAACACCGACGTCCTGGCCAGGCAGGCGGAACGAGCTGTCCTCCTCGGGCGGCCGCTCACGACCTCACCGACCGAGGATCGCGCCCGCTTCGAGGCCCAGTGCATGGTGGCCACGCTCGACCGGCCGCACGAGGAGATCGCCTGGTGGCCCATCGGGACCGACGTACCCGGCTCCCAGCTCGCCGGCTGGAGCACTGACGCTCGCTCTCGTCTCGCGGACGAGATCGCCGCTGCGACCCTCGCCGGCGATGACATCGCCGGACTCCGCCCCTTCGAACCGCTGATCCGAATCGGCGCGCTGCTGGTGGAATGGGCGCGCGAGATCGAACCACGGGCAGCCGATCCGGCAGAAGTGGGCGGGTGCAAGCGTCTCGCTTACCTTGTGACGGCGTGGGTCGAGCAGGCCGCCGGACTGGCCGACATCGCGTGGCTCGGTGCGCTACCCACATCTCCGAACACGTTCGACGGTGCGACAGCTGTCGCGGTTCGCCGGCAGGTCGTGGCGTCGGTGGAAGCAGGCCTCGAGCTGCCGGTGCCCGGTGCGGAAGGTGACCTCGGGTTGGTCTCGACCGAACCGTCCGCTGCGGTCGCAGATGGCAGCACCGTCAGCGAACAGTTGCGCACCGCATTGGCCGGTATCGCCGGCTCGTTGGCCAGAGCGACACCGCAGCAGGGCGATCGCGACGGGCTCGCATCGATGCTTGCGCGTCTCCTCGCCGGGGTGCCGCCCACTCAGCTCGGCGACCGCCTCTCGGCGCTCGATGCCCAACTCGCGCCATTGCACCGGGGCCGAGCACTCCGCGACATCGCCCCCATTCGCTACCGCACGATCTCGGGTGCTGCGCCGACGATCTTCGCGGCGACCTCATCGGCGACCGATGAGGGGCCGATCGTGGGTCCCTCGGCCAATCATCGGTTCGCCTCAGTCGCCCGCGTCGGGCCGGGCTTGCGCAGCCCGGTTCGTCCGGCCACGAAGCTGGCGGGGAACCAGATCTCCAGCTTCTCGGCGTTCCTGTTCCGCCACTGGCGGGCCAACGACTGGATGTGGGGACGAGCCGACGCGGTTCGGACGCTCGTCGAGACGATCCTCGATCCAGCTTCGGTGAAGGCGGCCGTCACCGCGGCGGGACCCGACCCGGTCATCGACATCGTGCGTGCGTACGTCACCGCCCCGTTCCCCGACGAGGCGGCCGGCGGCGCATCGGCTGTGGCGTCACGATTGTGGTCCGACAACGACGCCACCTTGGGTCGAGAGATCCGAGACCTCGCGGCCGATGGGGTTCCGACACAGGACAGCGTCAGCGTCGTGCGGGAGCTGGTCATCGCACGCCGTCAGCTCGACATCTTCGCTCTGGAGCTGGCGAGGACCGGCTCGGACGCGGTGATCGCGGAGGCGCCGGGCTGGGAACGCCCGAAGGCACGGGACCCGCAGGACGCGCTGGACGAACGAATGGACAGGTGGGACCGCGGCGTCCGACGGCTCGGCGATATCTGGGGTCGACGCGAGCTCACCGAAACGGGACTACGCGCCACCCTCGTCGGATGGAAGGCGCTCCTGGTCGACCAGGGCAAGGCGGTTCGCCTGATCGTCGCACCGCTCCTCGCACCCCTGCCGCTCGTGTTCCTGGGGATGTTCCTGAACCGTCGTCGCGCCGTGGCGGCGTTGGCCATGCTCACCACGTTCGTCGTATCGCCTCGCCTCGAGCGCTACAACTGGGGACGCTGGCTGTTCGCGCTTTCGATAGTGGTTGGGGTCGGTGGGTTGCTGTGGCTGCTGCGGCACCGATCCCCAGGCGACGGCAACTACGGCGCGGACGTCGTGCGCGGACATGGCGCCCGTTGGGCGTGGGCCGCGATCGCCGTGGCTGCATATGCCGTCCTGGTCGCGTCGCGCCCATCGTTGTGGGCCGGCGCCCAGCCGCCCTCGGCCGACAGCAGGCTGGTCTCCGCGCCCTACCTGGTGCCAGCGATCGCCGCTGCGGTCGCCGCCGGCCTGCTCTGGTGCTGGGCGTGGTGGCTCCCCCGTCTGGTCATGGCGCTGTTCACCGCAGCCACCGCGCTGCTCTGGGTGTGGCTCGCCGCGCCTGAGCCCTGCGCTCGCGGGACCGGCGTCGGATCGCGTTGTGGACTTCGGGGCCCCGCTGCGTCCTTCGGGTCGCTGTGGTGGGGAGTGCTCGTCGTCCTGTACGTGAGCTCCTGGGTCGCGGCCTGCCACGACTTCGGCCGCGAGCGGCATCGCTCGCGCCGAGCTGCGGCCGCCCCGAACCAAGCGAACTCGACGCAATAGGTCGCGGCATCACTCCGCTATTGCGTCGAGAAGCGACACGGTCAGTCCGGGTTCGGGACCTCGGACTCGCGGGAGCCGCTCGGGTCGATGACCTCACGGAGCAGCCGCAACTCCTCGTCGGTGGGGAGTCTTGACGCCGCCACGTCGGACGCGCCGGCCAACTCGAAACCGGTGGCTGCGAGCATCGCCTCGACGGGCACGCCGGGATGCACCGAGCGGATCCGCATCCTGTGGTCGGGGGTCTCGAAGTCGAACACGCCGAGGTTCGACACGACGCGGCGGATCTCGTGGAACCGAGCGGCCTCGGGGCCGAGCGCACCAGCCCGGTCGTACCCGATGCCGGCCACGACGTCGACCCGCTCGACGAACACCTTCGGACTGTGGTTGGGGACCCAGTAGCTCGTGGTGTCGTTGATCGTGTTGCCAGGCGCGCCTCGGAGCCCGAGCAGCTGGACCTTGGGCCGATCAGGGTCAGAGCCGAGGGATGCGATGTTCTGGTTGCCGAAGCGGTCGACCTGGGTGGCGCCCATCATCACGTGTCGCCGGCCGCTCCAGACGACGTCGAACATGCGGCGATAGGGGTTCCATGCTTCGAGCACTCGCTCATCACGCACGGGCATCGCTTGGTCGTTGAGGACCAGAGCGGCTTCGCCATCGGTCATCACCAGATCCGGCTCGAAGCTGGCTCGAGCGAGCCGTCCGCCGATCATCGGTATGGTGCCTATCGGGTTGGCCAGCAACTCGCCGTCGCCGCGGAAGCACTCAGCCACTGCCACAGCACAGACGTCGGCTCGCGTCGGAGCGTTCACCGGCCGGGCTGCGCAGTCCGCTCGGCGACACGCTGCTGGTAGTCCGCCTCGTCAGCGCCGGACAGCCATCGCTCGGAGAACCCCGCCCAACCCTCGGGATCCCTGGCCGAAGCTGCGTACTGCTGCTGGAACGCCTCGTCAGTTCCGTACTCGGGCGCGCAGGAGGTCGGATGAGCGCCGTTGGAGGCTTCGACGATGCCGTCGACCAGCAACCGGCTGATGCGCATGCGGGTCACGTCGCCCGCCGCCTCCGCCAGCTGCCCGACCGGCACGACGCGCTCCACGGAGACGAACCGGCCTCCGGACGAGGCGGCCTCGAGCATCAGGTCGTCGAAGTACAGGTCAGGACCGGTGAAGGCAGCGTTGCCCCGTTCGTCGCCGACATTCAGGTGACACAGCGCGGCGTCGAGCTTCAGCGCGGGCACCGCCACCAACTCCTCGTCGGCCGGCCCATCGGGAGACGGGTAGGGCGACTGCACGGTACGCAGCGTCGGATCGAGGCGCATCACGTCCGAACCCAGCCCGACACGGGTCGGCAGGAAGGGTACGCGCCATGCAGCCGCTTGCAGCCCGAGCAAGAACATGCCCTCGTCGAGCTGGGTGCACTCGATCGCGGCAGCCTCGCGTGCTTTGCGGAAGTAAGGCTCGAGCGGGATCGTGTCGAGCGACACGAACGAGAAGACGAGCCTGGCGACCTTGCCGGCGGCACACAGCATGCCGACTTCAGGACCGCCGTAGGTGACGATCGTCAGGTCTGTCAGGTCGCTGCGCAGCATGGCTCGCACCAGGGACATCGGCTTGCGGCGACTGGCCCAGCCGCCGATGCCGATCGTCATGCCGGACCGCAGCCGATCGACGACGTCGTCCTCGGTCAGGCGCTTCTCGCTCATCGGTGCGGCATCCGATCCGTATGCGGCGCTGACTCGACTCCAGACAAGCGGGCACCCATGAGCGCTCGCCACTTCGTGGCGAGAACCGAAAACGAACCGCACTGACGGTTCGCTCGCCCTTCGGGTTCGCTCATCTCGGTGGGTCGGGGTCGCTCTGAGCGACGAACGCGTCGCGGTGCTCATCGGCCACGCCCAGCAGGTTCAGCTCGAACGTGAAGCCCTGCTCGTAGCGATAGCTGCGCTTGACATCCCAGGGGTCGATGCCGTTGAGCGATTCCTTGGCCGCTCGGATGACGGCAGGCGACTTCGTGGCGATGTGTGCCGCGACTTCCAACGCCGCGGCTCTCAGGTCGGCCGCCGGTACGACGCGCAGAACCGAACCGAAGTGCAGCAGCTCGGCCGCGGTGACAATGTCCGCTGTGTAGACCATCGCTCGCATCCTGTGCTGGGGAACGAGGCGTGAGAGGTGGGTGGCCGCGCCGAGCGCCCCCCGGTCGACTTCGGGCAGGCCGAACGTGGCGTCGTCACTGGCCACGATGATGTCCGAGTTCCCGACGAGCCCGACGCCTCCCCCCAGGCAGTAGCCGTGGACC
>JBBSGQ010000180.1:0-7352 GCA_038253965.1 Acidimicrobiales bacterium
ATACGTCGCGGCGCGAGCCGGGGGTGTCGGACGCCGCGCCGGGCGAGACGTGAGATGACGCCCGAGGCGTCGAGCGGCCGGTGGGCCGCTGCATCCCTGACGGCCCTGCTCCTCGTCACCTCCTGCAGCGTCAGTGGTGAGGCCAGTGCGGACCGGCCCGACTCGAAGACGACCGCCGCCCCGGCATCGACGCCGCGCGACTCCACAGCTCCGACGACCGGCGGAGGCACCGCGGTGCCGACGAACGGAACAAACGCTCGCAGGCTGACCGCGTGGAGGAGCTGCGGGGACGGCCTCGAGTGCGCCACGCTGGCAGTCCCCTTGGATTGGGGCCACCCCGACGGCCCGAAGATCCAGGTCGCAGTGGCCCGCCGGAGGATGACGGGTCCGGGCCCGCGGATCGGCTCGTTGCTGTTCAACCCGGGCGGCCCGGCCGAATCGGGCGTGCAGTTCCTGCGCGACATCCGCCGGAACACCGACCGTTTCCCGAAGGGTCTCAACCGCCGGTTCGACATCGTGTCCTGGGACCCACGAGGCAGCGGCGACTCATCCCCCGTTCGCTGCACGACGACCCGCGAGCACGAAGAACCCGAGCTCGACCCGACGCCGGACACCCTCGAGGAGGTGTCTGCCCTCGATACCAAGGCCCGCCGAGACTCGCAGGCCTGCATCCGCGAAGCCGGTCGCCTGTTCGCCCACCTCGGTTCGCCAAGCACCGCTCGCGACATGGAAGCGCTGAGAAAGGCGCTCGGTGACGCCAAACTGAACTATGTCGGCTACAGCTACGGGACGACCCTCGGCACGCTGTACGCGCAGCGTTACCCGACCCACATCCGGGCGATGGTGCTCGACGGCGCCGCACTTCCCGGCGAAGAGGCAGTCGAGGGAGCTCACCGCCAGGTCCGGTCCTTCGAACGCAACCTAGACGCCTTCCTCGCCGATTGTGCTCGCCGCCCGGTGTGCACGTTCGGCCATGGCGACCCCAATGGCGTGCTCATGAAACTCATCGCCGACCTCGAGGCGGGGCAGCGCCTCTCGGCGTCCTACTCCGGACCGGATGCCAAAGGCACGAGGCACACCCGTGTCGGCACGCTCGGCATCGGCGAGCTTTACACCGCGCTGATCGCGCCCCTCTACTCGCGCTCGACGTGGTCTGTTCTCGAAAAGGGCTTGGCCGATGCCACGCGCTCGGCGCAGCCGAATGGCTTCCGACTGTTGAGCTATCGCGATCAGCTGGCCGGTCGACAAGCGGACGGCACTTGGGACACCTCGGCCGACGGTCGTTCGGTCATCCACTGCGAGGATTCCTCGGCTCGCGCCACGAGCGTCGTCGGCGACCCCGCTCGGATCTCCGCCTGGAGGCGCGAACTGCCCATCTTCGGCGCAGTCGGTGCCACCGGCCTGCCGGGCTGCTACCTGTTTCCTCCGGCCGCCGACCCGTTGACGACACCAGCCGACGGCTCGATCTCCGACGCACCGCCCGTCGTCATCGTCAGCTCCACGAGGGACCCTGCCACTCCCTACGAGCGGGGCAAGGAGCTCCAAGCCAAGGTTCGTGGCTCAGTCATGCTCACATGGGACGCGGCTGATCACACAGGTTACGGACGCCAGAGCCCGTGCCTGGATGGGCCGATCACCCGGTATCTGATCGATCTCACGGTGCCACGCAACGGCCTGCGCTGCCGGCCCGCCTGATCCGGTTTCACCTCCCCGGGATCGGCGCAGCTCAGGACGCGGGCGCTCGCTGGAGCAGGAACAGCCCGCCACCCGATCGCCGAAGTCGTCGTTCGAGGTCCTGGAGCTGCGTCGGTTGCAAGGGCTCGCGCCATTCGTCGACAACTGCATCGATCAGCAACCGCCCGCCCTCGACGACGACACGATCGAATCGCCCGTTGTGCGGCGCAGCCGGCAGGCGGAACTCGACACCGGGGATGAGGCGGGCAAGGGAGTGGAGCCGTCGACCCCTGACGACCAGCGCGACCGGCTGGAGACGCACGGTATCCCCCCGCAGCTCGGGGGCGATCTCGATGTGGCCCCAGCGCTCGCGGCCTTCCATCGCGGCGGTTGCGATGCCGTCGGCCAGAGTGACGACGACACCGGGGCGCGCCTTTGAGACCAAAGACGCGACCTCGGCTTGGTCGAGGGTTGCAGAGAGCTCGACCGGTGCAGCGACAAGCATCGTCGGCACCTCCGGCTGGATGTGCACGTTGCCCGCCCGCACTCGGAGGCGAGCGACGCGTCGATCACGCCAGCGCGCGTCGTGAACCTCGGCCTCGACCACACCGAACTGACCGACAAGCGGTCCGTACCGAGTCGGCTCGACGCGGAGGGCATCGAGGACGAAGCGCACCTCCTCGCCGCCGATCCTCGTCTCGAGCTGACGGCCGACCAGGCTGACCGCCGCAGTGGACACGACGTTGTTCAGGAAGCCGGCGGGCGAGAAGCCGAACACGTCGATCAGGCGGGACATCTTCTCGGTGATCGCGTCGGGCACACGCGTCGTCGGAGGCGTCCATTGCGGCATCCACTTGCCAAGCCAGTCGCCGCTAGTCCAGTCCGTCCAGCTCATGTCGTGGTCCCTGCTACCTGGTGGGTGGGCCCCCATCAGATGAACCACCATGACCGAGATGGCCGACGTTGTCGACCGACGTCGCCCGGGTCAGAGGAGACAGCCGCCAGCCCAAGGCGTCAGGCCGGCCGCTTTCCACAAGCTCAGCGCGACTCGGGCGTTGAGGTACGGGTTCTGCCAGTTCGTCCAGTAGTTCGTGCCGGTCACCTGACGCCAACGCAGTGCGTGGATCGAGTTGATCTGGAACAAGCCCATGTCATAGGAGCCGTTCGTGTTCCGGTGCGAGGCGGTGTTCTGATAGCGCGACTCGCGGTACATGATGCAGTCGACCCGGGCCAGGGTGTTGCGCGAGGCGCCGGCGTTGGCGAACGTCTGGAGGCCGATCCGGCGATTTGCCGTCGGCGTGCAGCCGGTCAGCGAGCCCGCCGCGAGCCCGACGCAGACGAGCAGGAGGAGACCGGGTCCCCAGCTGCGCTTCGGCCGAGCGGCCCGACGGATTGGACCGCCGGTCCCCGGCGCTACGTCGTTGGTGTTGCGTTTGTCATTCATTCGTAACAGAGGGTAGATCACAAAGCTCCGGGACTCCAGCGCCGGCCCTCTCCTGCACCCCCGGCCGGATGGCCCGAGGTCGTGACGTCGACCTGGCCGCACAGGGCTCCACGCGGTACACATCGATCGTGTCCGGCACGCTGATCCCTCCCGATCTGGGATCGAGAGCCAATCGCCGGCGCTGGCAGGCGGATCTGGTCATCGCCGGCGCCGCGTTGTTCGTCCTGCTCACCGTTGCGGCGATGGTCGCCTTTCCCGGCGGTGCGACGTTCGACATCGCGGCACGTCACTACCTCTTCTTCGACAACTACCTGAGCGACCTCGGCGCCACCCACACCTATTCCGGCCGGCCCAACACTGCGTCACGCGTCCTCTTCTCCGGCGCTCTGGTCTCGGTGGGCATCGCTCTCGCTCTGTTCGGCTCCACGTGGAAGGTGTGGGCAAGCCGAGGAAGAGGCAGAGTGCTCGGGGCCGTCGCGAGCAGCGCTGCGGCGTTGGCTGGGTGCTCGTTCATCGCCACTGCCTTCACGCCATGGGACAGGGACTACTACACCCATACCGCTTTGGTCCGCGCCGCCTTCGTGCTGGTCTTCGTGTTCATGACCTGCCTGACGAACATCCAGCTCCGAGACCACGCTCCAAGCAGATGGATCAGAGCGAACGTGGTCTACGTCGTCGCGCTCGCCATCTATGTCTCGATCACCATCTTCGGTCCCGATGTCGGTACCCGCCACGGCCTCGAGCTCCAGGTTGCCACCCAGAAGGTGATAGTGGGCGCAACGATGCTGAACCTCTCCCTGCAGGCGTGGGCGGTCAGGAGCTCGGCCCAGGGAGGGCAGGAGTACGGTCAGCGCAGCGCCGCTCCTCCATCTGATCTGTGACGCACAAGGCGAATAGGGAACATGAACGACAACCTCACCTCCACCGAAGGGTCTGTCGGCGAAGCGGATCCGAACAAGCCGGAGAAGGCCACGAGGAAAGCCTGGGGCAAAGAGCTCGCCCGGCTCCAGGTGGAGCTCGTGAAGCTCCAGGAATCAGTGAGGTCGACGGGCCAGAAGGTCGTCGTGATCTTCGAGGGTCGTGATGCCGCCGGAAAGGGCGGTGTGATCAAGCGAATCACCGAGACCCTCAACCCTCGCTTCTGCCGGGTGGTCGCGCTCGGCACGCCGACCGAGCGCGAGCGGACCCAGTGGTACTTCCAGCGCTACGTCGCACACCTTCCCGCCGCCGGCGAGATCGTCCTGTTCGACAGGAGTTGGTACAACCGCGCCGGCGTCGAACGGGTGATGGGCTTCTGCACTGATGAGGAGTACGTGGAGTTCCTGCGGTCGTGCCCCGAGTTCGAACGCATGATCATCCGGTCAGGCGTGCTCCTCGTCAAGTACTGGTTCTCCGTCAGCGATCAAGAGCAGGAACGTCGGTTCCAGGCCCGCATCGCCAGCCCTACGAAGCGATGGAAGCTGAGCCCCATGGACCTGCAGTCCCGTGCAAGATGGGTCGACTACTCACGAGCCAAGGATGAGATGTTCCGCCACACCGACATCAAGCAGGCTCCCTGGTGGGTCGTACAGGCCGACAGCAAGGACCGGGCGAGGCTCAACTGCATCCGCCATCTGCTCAGCCTCGTGCCTTATGACGAGCCCGAGACCCCCGACATCCATCTACCGCCGCGCCAGGACGACAGCAACTACGTCCGCTCGCCGGTCGAGGACCAGACCTTCTTACCCGAGGTGTATTGACCGCGCGCGCTGAGAGCAGGGCTCAGCGGAGGTGGCGACCGAACCAGTCGATGGTGGCCGACCAGGCCTTGATCGCCGCGGCCTCGTTGTAGGCAGGGCGGGTGTCGTTGTTGAACCCATGTCCGGCACCAGGGTAGATGCGCTTCTCGAACTCTTTGCCCTGCAGCGCAGCTTCGAGGTCGGCGATGCCGGCGTTGACACGGTCATCGTCTGCGCCATACTGCGCGAGGATCGCCGCCCTCGTGGCCCGCATCACCGACGGAGGTTGCGGCGTCGGTCCGTAGTAAGGCACCGCCGCGAGCACCTTGGGCTGCGCCGCTGCGAAGGACAACGTCATCCCACCACCGAAGCAGAACCCGTTCACCCCGAGCTTGCCGTTGTAGTCGTCCTGCCGTTCGAGGAACGCCACACCAGCGTCCAGGTCGGCGACCCTGTCCTCCACGGGGCCCTGGGTCACCGCTCCCGCGACGTTCGATGCCTTGTCGGTCCCGCCAGCCCGCGACGCCAGGTCGACGGCCAGCGCCAGGTAGCCGACCTTCGCCAGTCGCCGTGCGACATCGCGGATGTGGTCGGTCAATCCGAAGATCTCGTGGATGACGACCACGCCGGGCCGGGTCCCCGGCATCTTGGGACGCGCAACGTACCCGAGCGTCGACGATGCTGGTCCGGCGAACGTGACGTCACCGGCGCGCACGTCGGGATCACCGACAGCTACCGAGAGCTTGTGGCCGGTCGCGCCAGTCGTCGGCGGCGTGACAGCTGTCGATGTCGAAGAGGGTGTGGTGGTCGAACTGCTCGTGGTCGACGACTTCTCCGGCGACGTCCGGGCAGGTCGATCGTCGCTGCATGCTGCCAAGAACGTGCTCGCGGCGGCGGCCGAGCCGCACACGGCCACGAGCCGGCTGAGCATCTCGCGCCGGCTGAGTTCACCCTCGACCCGCTGCTCGACGATCTCCTCTGCGGCGTAGCGCTGCAGCCAGTTCAGTTCCGACGTCATGCGGCGGCTCCCCACATCGAGCTACGTCGAAGCGTAAGCCGGCCTCGACGGCAGGGCGTACCGCTACCCGTCAACGACAGCACGCGGCAGCGCTCATCCGTTCTGCGAAGAGGCGAACTAGGCCGGCTCTGGTGTCCCTGGAACCCACGATCGTGCGGGTCAGATCAGCGTTCGGGAAGTACACGCCCAGGATCACACGGCCTCGTCGCAGGTAGACAGCAAGCTGCAGATGTCGAGCGTGGGCTGTCCAACGACCTGGCTTTGGGCGGCAACCTCCGCCGCAACCAGGGCGTTGGCGTATTGGTCGTCGCTGAGCGGTCCGGGGCGGCTGCAGTACAGGTTGAGGGCACCGAGTCGGGCTGCTCCGACCTGGAGGGGCGGCTCGAGGTCGACCGCCGGACCTCACTTGCGTGGGACCTGCCCGCCCGCCTAGTTAGAACGCTATGACACAGAGGGCCAGACTCCTGGCCGCAAATGAGGCGTACGCCGCCGCCCGAGCGAGCGTCGCCGATCCCCGTCCGGGACGGCACCTGGCCGTCGTGACCTGTATGGACGCACGCATCGACGTGTTCGCCGCCCTTGGCTTGCATCTCGGTGAAGCGTTGGTGGTCCGCAACGCTGGCGGCAGGGTGACCGACGACGTGCTGCGGAGCCTAGCGCTGTCCGCGCACGTGCTGGGTGTCGACACGGTGGTCGTCATGCAGCACACCAAGTGCGGTCTCGCCGGTGTGACAGACGAGGAGCTACGGGAGCTCACCGGTGCCGACCTCGATTTCCTCCCGATCGACGACCACGCCGCAGCCCTGCGCCAGGACATCGAGCTTCTCGCGAACACGGCCTTCCTCGGGCCGTTGAAGGTGATCGCTGGCTTCGTGTACGACGTCGAGAGCGGCGAGGTCGATGACATCCTCAGCTGGGAGCGGCCCTAGTAGCGACGTCGCCGATCGGAGAGGTCGGCGCACCTATGCCGCGAACAGCAGCGCCAGCGCACCCACCTGGTCATGACCCCCGATCCGTCATGTCGACCTGTCGCCCGCACCCCAGGGGCCGGGCAGCGACGAACCCGTCCGGGTGGATCATCCGGATGACCACGTCGTCCCAGACGGCCTCGTCGCCACGTGACAGCGTGCGCAGGACCCGGACGTAGTCGGCGACGTCCGACCATCGCATGGCCCGTTTGCCCAGGGTCAACCGGCCCGTGAAACCAACGCCCATCGCGACGGCGACCCGACCAGGCGCCTGAGCAGAGGGCGTTGCGATCGCTGCCGCGTGACCATCGGATGTCGGAGCGAAGGCACGAGCACTGCTGGCCCGAGGCCGATCGTCGAGGTCCGTTCCGCGGCGAGCGCGAGGATCATCCACACGTCGGGGTACAGCGCCGGCAAGTCGAACTGGGCCATTCCCCGGGTCTGTGCGCACCTGCGACCGATGAGTTCGCTGCTCTCGCCCCGTCGGAGTATCTGCATCCGAGACACCAAGGAGAGACATGCGCATCGTC
>JBBSGQ010000181.1:0-7335 GCA_038253965.1 Acidimicrobiales bacterium
ACCTTGATGATGCGGGTGGCGTAGAGGAACAACATCATCGCGAACACACCGATGGTGAGCCCCACGGCCTGCAAGACGATGCCCTTGTACTGCACTTCGAAGAGGTGCGAGATCGCCCCCAGCAGGAGACCCTCGGCGACCGCGTAGAGCACGGCGGTGACACGGGCGACCTTGGGCTTGAAGATCGTGACGAGGGCGATCACGAAGCCGGCGATCCAGGCACCGATGATCCACGGCGGAACTGTTGTGGACCGCACGACTTCGCGACCGGCGAGGTCCGTTCCGGTGACGACCTTCACGGCGTTCCAACCGAACCAGCCGGCGACGACCACCACGATGAGCAGGATCGTCGTGGCGGTGACCACGCCACCCCGGCGCATGACGCCGGTCTCGGTGCCAACCGATCCTGGAGGTGGCCCGGCTGGTGGCGCGGGCGCCCAAGGCGACACGGTCTCCGGTGGCACGCGAAGGCCTGGTGCAGCCCAACCGGACTCGTCGACGGCGGTGCCACCACGGCTCGACCGGATCTCCCTGTCGAAGATCCGGTCGTTCAAAGCAGGGTTGCTCGATCGCATGTCGCCATTGTGCCCTACCGGTCGTGAACTCTCGCGGTCAGGGAGGCGCAGAAGCCAAGCCGAATCACACGCCTGCGGACAGAGCGTCACGGGCGAACTGCTTGAGCCGCTTGTAGTCGACTTTGCCGTTGGGCGCCCGACCGATCGTGTCGATCTCGAGCACTCGCTTCGGCGCCTTGTA
Organism: Acidimicrobiales bacterium; assembly: GCA_038253965.1. GTDB lineage: Bacteria > Actinomycetota > Acidimicrobiia > Acidimicrobiales > Iamiaceae > JBBSGQ01. The sequence continues at coordinate 757 of JBBSGQ010000181.1, forward strand.
CGCGGCCAGACGAGATTTGACGTGGGCGATGATCGTCGGTTCGTCGAGCATCGTGTCGGGCGCCAGCTCGACCACTGCGGTGATCGCCTCGCCGAACTTCTCGTCCGGCACCCCGACGGCAACGGCGTCGCGCACCGACTCGTGGGTCTTGAGTGCCTCTTCGACCTCCTCGGGGAACACCTTCTCTCCGCCCGTGTTGATGCACATCGATCCTCGGCCGAGCAGGTTGATCGAGCCGTCGGCGTCAACCTCGGCAAAGTCACCGGGAACCGAATAGCGCTTCCCGTCGATGACGAGGAAGGTGGCTGCTGATTTCTCCTCGTCCTTGTAGTAACCGATCGGCTGGAGGCCCCCGACGGCGACGCGTCCGACCTGGCCGGACCCGGGAATGACGTCGGTTCCGTCGTCGGTGATGACCCGCGTGTTCTCGCCGACCTTGAACGAAGCAGTGGCAGATTCGGCGCCGGCCGACGACACCGACTGGCCCATGCCCAACGCTTCGGACGACGAGAACGCGTCGATGATCATCGTCTGGGGGAGATGCTCGAGGAGGCCCTGCTTGGTGGCTTCGCTGAACATCACGCCTGATGAGGTGATGGCGAGGAGCGTCGACAGGTTCCAACGATCGGGCTCCGCCTCCAAGGCACGAAGGATCGGTTTGCCGAACGCGTCGCCCACGATGGCGATCATGTTCACAGCCTTGCGCTCGATCGTGTCGAGCAGCTCGCCGATGTCGAGGTTGCGAGCCTGGAGGGTGACCACCGCGCCGCCTTGGCAGAGGATCGCCATCTGCGTCATGCAGCCGGTGCCGTGCATGAGCGGGCACGCCGGCAGGCCCTTCAGACCGGGAGCGGTGACGACTGTGCGGACGAAGTCGAGGTCGACCGGGTCCTCCCGGTAGCGGGGGTTGACAGCCCCCCCGGCCAGGTTGCGAAACAGGTCGTCCTGGCGCCACATCACGCCCTTGGGCATGCCGGTAGTGCCACCGGTGTAGAGCATGTACAAGTGGTCGCCGTCACGCCCCCACGGCGGGATGACCCGGCCATGGTGTGAGCTCGCGGCATCCTCGTACGGGATCGCCCAAGGTGGGCAGGTGCCGGTGCCGTCGTCGACCCACAGCCACGACCGGACGAGTGGGACTCGATCGCGTATGCGTTCGATGCTCTCGAGGAACGCCCCGTGGAAGACGACGGCAACCGCATCGGCGTTCTGCCAGAGGTACACGAGCTCGTCGTCGGCGTACCGGTAGTTCGTGTTGACGGGAGCGAGGCCGGCCTTCCAGATGCCGAACATCGACTCGAGGTACTCAGGGCCGTTGTACAGGTAGTGCGCCACCTTGTCCTGCTCTTTGGCTCCCGCCTCGAGCAGCGTGTGCGCGATGCCGTTGGCTCGCCTGTCGAAGTCGAGCCAGGAGACGACCCGATCACCCTGGATCTGGGCGGGCGCGTCAGGGATCTGCTCCGCCACCACTTCCCACACGTCAGCGAAGTTCCAACCCGACATCAGCGCCCCCTCACGAGCAAGATCGTGATCTGCCGGCGCAGGGTAGCTTCCGGTCGATGGACTTCGAACTGCCAGGTGACGACGATCCTCGCCGGATCGAGGTCCGCAGGTGGTTGGATGACCATCGGTCGCCAACTGGTCGTCAGCTCGCCGAAGCAGGACTGGTCGCTCCTCATTGGCCGAGGCCCTGGGGCCTCGAAGCCGACCCCATCCATCAGCTCATCATCGACGAGGAGCTCCGACGCGCCGGGGTGAGCCGTCCATCAAACCCCATCGGTATCGGGTGGGCCGGTCCCACGCTGGTTCACGCCGGCACACCCGAGCAGCACGACCGTTACCTGATGCCCCTGCTCTCGGGCGAGGAGATCTGGTGCCAGCTGTTCAGCGAGCCGGGCTCCGGGTCGGACCTAGCCAGCCTCGGCACCCGGGCGGCCCGCGACGGAGACGAGTGGGTGGTCAACGGCCAGAAGATCTGGACGTCGCTCGCCCAGTTCGCCCGGTTCGGCATCCTCATCGCCCGGACCGATCCCGACGTGGCGAAGCACCAGGGCATCTCGTACTTCATCTGCCCGATGGACGCACCAGGCGTCGAGATCCGTCCGATCATCGAGATGACCGGCCAGCACATGTTCAACGAGGTGTTCCTCACCGATGTCCGCATCCCCGCCGAGAACCTTGTCGGCGAGGTGAACGCCGGGTGGTCCCTGGCCAAGGTGACCCTCGGGAACGAGCGGGTCTCGCTGTCGAGTGGAGGCGCGCTGTGGGGGATGGGCCCGGCCGCCGAGGATCTGCTGTCGCTCGTCCGTGCACACGGCAGCACCGCAGACCCGGTGATGCGGCAGCGTCTCGCTCGGCTCTACGTCGAGTCCGAGTTGCTGCGCCTCATCCGGCTGCGAACGGTCAGCGCCCGCATCAAGGGGGAGCAACCGGGCCCTGAGGCGTCGATCCGCAAGGTGCTGGCTGACGAGCACGGGCAACGGATCATGGCCCTGGCCAAGGACCTTGCGGGCGCAGGCGCCATGCTCACCGACACGGGCCCCCTCGGTTCACCGGTCGCCGGCTGGCACCAAGGCTTCCTGTTCGCGCCGGCGCTGACCGTCGGCGGCGGTACTGGCGAAGTGCAACGCAACATCCTGGCCGAACGGGTGCTCGGTCTGCCCCACGACGTCGACGTCGAGGCGGGCCGGACATGGGGTGAGACCCGGCGCAGCTCAGCGAACTCGAAGCAATAGCAGTGCCCCGCCGCGGCCATTGCGTCGAGAATGGGGGCCTCAGGCGACGGCGCTGGCACGATCGCCCGGCACCGGCACCGCGGTCAGGTCTTCTGGGGCCCGAACCTGCTCCCCGTCAGCCGCAGGCGAATCGTTGGTCCGCCGCGCTACCGCCAGGCCCCACAAACCCGCGCCGAGGCCCGCAGCCGCGCCGACACCCAAGCCGTATCTGGCACCGAACTCCTGGCAGATCCAGCCGACGATCGGACCGCCGATCGGCGTGCTGCCGAGGAACACCATCGACTGCAACGCCAACACCCTTCCCCGCATCGCCGGATCGGATCTGATCTGGACGATGGCAGTGGAGGCGGTCAGGAACGAGATGCTGCCCAACCCGACGAGCAACCCGATCGGGAACGCCACAGCCTGGTTTGGCGACAGAGCTATGAGGGCGAGAGCGGCGCCGAACCCCAGTGATGCGACGCTCACCGACCGCACGTCGATCCGCTTCCGGCGAGCCGTGGCCAGTGCGCCGATCAGCGAGCCGACGCTGACCACGGAGAACAGCAGCGTGAAGGTCCCGTCGCCTCCGCCGAGGTCCCTCGTGACGAACAGCGGGAACACGACCTGGAAGTTGAACGCGAGGGTTCCGACGACGGCCATCATGCACAGCGGCACCCAGAGCTCGGGTTGGCTGCGGGCGTAGCGCAGGCCTTGGCGTACCTGACCCTTCCCTCGGGGAGTGATCGGCGGGGACCGCAGCTCCGCGGGCCGCATCATCCAGTACCCGGCGAGCACTGCGAGGTAGGAGAGGCCGTCGCCGAGGAAGCACCAGCCGAAGCCGACAGTGCTGACGAGCAGGCCGGCCAGAGCCGGCCCGACCACCCGTGCCCCGGTCATCAGGGCGCTGTTGAGGCTCACGGCGTTGTTCATGTGCTCTTCCGGGACCATCTCCACGACGAAGGAGCGGCGGGCCGGGTTGTCGAACGCGATGGTCATGCCGCCGACCAGGGCGATGGCGTAGATCGGCAGCACCGAGGCATGACCGCTGAACACGAGAGCGGCGAGGGCAAAGGACTGGGCCATGGCGATGGTCTGGACGATGAGCAGCAGCTTGCGCTTGTCTGAACGGTCGGCGATCAGGCCGGCCCAAGGCCCGATGACGAGCACGGGGCCGAATTGAGCGGCCGCGAGAAGACCAAGGGCAACGCCGCTGTGGGTCAGCTTCAGCACGAGCAGCGTCTGTGTAACGAGGGTGAGCCAGTTGCCGATCTGGGACACGAGTTGACCTGTGAAGAACAGACGGAAGTTGCGGCTCTTCAGGGAGGCGAACGTCTCGCGAGTGGCTCTCTTGAGTCGGATCACATCGATTCTTTCGTGGTCAGAAGGTCGAGGGCATCGAGCGCGGCAGCGAGGCGTTTGCGTTCGTTCGGCTCGAGCGCCGCGAGACGGTTGATCAGCCAGGCGTCCTTGCGGTCACGGATCTCGTCTAGGAGGGTTTCGCCGGCTGGGGTGGTCGCCACCCGGCAGACCCGACGGTCTTCCGCATCGATCTGCTTGGCGACGAGGCCCCGCTCTTCGAGCTTGCCGATCACCTTGGTGATCGTCGGTGGCGCGACACGCTCCTCCTCGGCCAGGGCGCCAAGGGTGAGCGGGCCGTCACGATGGACCGCGGCAAGAGCCGAGAGCTGGGTGGGCGTGAGCCCTATGCCCGACTGCTGGCGGAGCTGGCGGGCGAGGCGGGTGGCGCTCAGCCGCAGGCGAGAGGCGACATCGACGATGTCAGTTGGCACGGTCTTCGCCTGGGTGGCGGTCATAGCGGGCATCGCGGTCATTGTTTCACCGAACTAATTAGACGGGCAAACTATTCCGCCGGAAGTTCGGGGCGGGTCGGCCGTCGAAGTAGCGTCGGCGGTTCCATGGTCAGCCCGAGGATCACCAACGACCTGCGCAAGGGCGACAAGATCATCGCCACCGTTGACCTTCCCGGCGTGCCGGCCGGCACGATGGGTAAGGTGGCTCTGGTCAACGGTCTGAGCTGGGTGCGGTACTGGATCCGCTTCGACAACGGCGTCGCCATCGGGTCGGTCAACCGCTCGCACCTTGCGACACCCAAGGAGTGGGAGCGCAAGCTGAGCGGTGTCGACGATGTCGGAGCGGAACCGGAGGCTGCGGCCGTGACCGGCGATGCCGACGCCGCCGGGGACAGCGGTGGCGGTGGCGTGACGACTACGAACGGCGCAGTCGTCTCACAGAAGCTGATCGACAGGGCCAAGGCCGCACGGGCCCGACTCAGCGCATGACCGACCAGCACGGAGGGAGCATCATGCAGATCAGCATGCAGATCAGCTACGCCGGCGGGTTTCGCGAAGCTGCCGATTCGGTGGTCGAGCTCGAGAAGGCGGGACTCGACCTGGTGTGGGTGGCCGAGGCCTACGGCTTCGACGGGCCGAGCCTCATGGGATATCTGGCGGCTCGCACCGAGACCGTGCAGATCGCGTCAGGCATCCTGCCCATCTACACACGAACCCCGACGCTGTTGGCGATGACCGCGGCGGGAGTGGATGCGCTGTCCGGCGGCCGGTGTCAACTGGGGCTCGGCGCATCCGGCCCCCAGGTCATCGAGGGATGGCACGGCGTGCCGTATGACCGTCCGCTCGGCCGCACCCGCGAGATCATCGAGATCTGCCGCCAGGTGTGGGCCCGCGAGGATCGACTCGAGCACGCCGGTCGCAACTACACGTTGCCGCTGCCGTCCGAGCTCGGGACCGGGCTCGGCAAGCCCCTAAAGATCATCGCCCGCCCGGTCCGGCCGCGCATCCCGATCTGGGTGGCGTCGCTCGGTCCGAAGAACGTCGAGATGACTGCTGAGATGGCGGAGGGCTGGATGCCGCTGTTCTACCTACCGGAGAAAGCCAAGGATGTGTGGGGCGCGGACCTCGATGCGGGACTGGCCAAGCGTGATCCGGAGCTCGGTCAGTTGCAGATCGCGGCTGGCGGCGTGGTGGCGATCGGGGACGACGTGACCGGCTATCGGGAGCTCGCCCGGCCGACCATCGCGCTGTACGTGGGTGGGATGGGTGCCAAGGGACGCAACTTCTACAACGATCTCGTGCGCCGTTACGGCTTCGAGCGCGAGGCCGAGGAGATCCAAGATCTCTACCTGGCCGGTCACAAGGACGAGGCCGCGGCCAAGGTCCCCGATGAGTTGGTCGAGGCCACGACGCTCTGCGGGCCCGAGGGGTACATCAAGGATCGGATCGCCGCGTACCGCGAGGCCGGAGTGACCCACCTCAATGTGACCCCGATCCCCGGCGGCGACCAGACGCCGGCTGATGTCCTCTCGCTGGTCAAGGACTGGGCAGGCTGACGCCGGCCCGCGCCAAGGTCCTCAGGCGGGACTGACCCGCTCCAGCAGCTCGATGCGGTTGCCGAACGGGTCGTCGACGTAGGACTGGCGGAACCCGTCGACGCCGTCACCGTCGCGCACCTGGTAGCCACCCCTGGTCAGTCGCGCGGTCAGCTCGTCGAGATCATCGACACGCAGTGCGGGGTGGGCTTTGCGGGCGGGACGGAAGTCGGCCTCGACCCCGAGGTGCACCTTTACCGCTCCCTGCTCGAACCAGCAGCCGCCTCGTGCCGCGAGGTGATCCGGTTTCTGGACGTTCGACAGGCCGAGGAGGCCTTCGTAGAACGCGACAGCTGCCGGCTCCTCGCCGGAGGGCATGGCAAGTTGGACATGGTCGATCGCCTGCACGGTCATCGGCGCGAGTTTGCCATCCCGGCGCTGGTCAGTGGCCGGCGCGGGTCGTCACCCAGGCGCCCGCCAGTACGAGGACCGTGCCGGCGAGGGCGATCGCCTCGA
>JBBSGQ010000182.1:0-7329 GCA_038253965.1 Acidimicrobiales bacterium
CGCAGGGGTTCGGCGTCCGGGTGGTGGTCGACGGCCGGCAGGGCTTCGCCTACGCCGGCACGCTCGATGATGACGTCGTGGCCGAGACACTCGAAGAGGCCCGGGACAACGCCTCTTTCGCCACCCCCGACGAACACGTCGGGCTGGCCGAACCCGACGGCGTCGATGTGCCAGCGCTCGACCTGTTCCGAAGCGGGCTCGCCGACTTCTCGACTGACCGAAAGGTGGAGTTGGCCGCCGAGCTCGAGCGGGCGGTGCGTGCCGCTGACCCCCGCATCACCGGCGTCGAGGCCGCCGACTACTCCGATGCGATCGTCGACGGCTGCGTGGTGACCAACACCGGGATCCGCACGAGCAGCCGAGAGACGTCCTGCTACCTCTCGGCCTATTGCGTCGCCACCGAGGGCGACGACACCCAGACCGGCTTCGGGTTCTCGGTCGGCCGGGAGCCGGCGGATCTGGATGTGTCGGTTGCGGCCGCCGACGCGGCACGGCGGGCGACGCGCCTCCTGGGTGCGAACCAGCCGGCCAGCGGCCGGTTCACTGTGGTGCTCGACCCGTTCGTGACCGCCCAGTTCCTCGCCATCATCGGCTCGACGCTCTCGGGCGAAGCGGTGCTGAAGGGCCGCTCGCTGTTCGCTGACCGCTTGGGCGAAGAGGTCGGCGCTGCAACCATCACGCTGGTCGACGATCCCACCAACCCTCTCGCCTACACCGCGTCCGACTCGGATGGCGAGGGCCTGGCCAGTCGTCGCAACCCGCTGATCGACTCGGGCGTGCTCCGCAAGTTCGTGCAGAACAGCTACACCGGGCGCCGGTCCGGCTCAGCTTCCACCGGTAACGCGGTCCGAGGGTTCAAGTCCACGCCGAGCGTGGGGTGTCGTGCCTTGTCGCTGGCCCCTGGATCGAAGGACCAGCCGGCGTTGTTGGCCGACGTGGGCGACGGTGTGCTCGTCTCGTCGGTGTCCGGCCTGCACTCGGGCGTGAACCCGGTCAGTGGCGACTTCTCGACCGGAGCGGAGGGACTTCGCATCACCGGGGGAGCGATCGGCGAACCGCTGCGTGAGTTCACCATCGCGTCCACCTTGCAGCGCATGTTGCAGGATGTGGCAGACGTGGGCTCGGATCTGGAGTGGCTGCCGATGAGCGCAGCCGGTGTGAGCGTCGTCATCCGTGACGTCACGGTGTCCGGCGCTTGACCGGGCCTTGACCCCGCATCGCCTACCGTGACGCGCCGTGTCTGAACATGCGCGAGCGGTGACGAATGGGTTGCCTATCAACGGGGATCGTCAGCCATGTCGGTGATCAAGGCGGTAGTGCTCGGGATCGTGCAGGGGCTGACCGAGTTCCTCCCGGTCTCGAGCAGCGGACACCTGCGCATCGTGCCTGCGTTGTTGAAGTGGGACGATCCGGGTGCACCGTTCACCGCGGTGATCCAGCTCGGGACGATGGCCGCCGTACTGCTCTACTTCCGCAAGGACCTGTGGCGAATCACTGTCGCCTGGACACGGTCGCTTCGGGACCGCGAGCTCCGCCAGGATCAAGACGCCCGGATGGGCTGGTACCTGGTGATCGCGACGATCCCGATCGCGGTGCTCGGTTTCGTGTTCAAGGACCAGATCAAGAGCGGCGCCCGTGACCTGCGACTCATCGCGTCGACGCTCATCGTGTTCGGGCTCGTTCTCGGCTTCGCCGAGCAGGTAGGGAAGCGGCGCAAGACGATCGATCAGATCGATCCGCGCGACGGGGTCACGATCGGGCTCGCTCAGTCCCTGGCCCTCGTGCCGGGAGTGTCCCGATCGGGCGCCACGATCTCCGGCGGCCTCTTCCTCGGTTACACGCGCGAGGACGCGGCGCGTTTCTCATTCCTCTTATCAGTACCTGCAGTCGTGCTCTCCGGCCTGTTCGAGTTGAAAGACGTGGGGTCAGGTAAGGGCGTTCCGGGGGTTGGTGTCACTGCCCTGGCCACTGTCGTCGCATTCTTCGTCGGCTACGCGTCGATCGCCTGGCTGCTTCGTTTCCTTGTCCACCACCCGGTGACCGTGTTCGTCGTCTACCGAGTGGCGCTCGGCCTGTTGCTGTTCGTCCTGCTGGCGACGAACACCGTCGACGCCCGGAGCAAGGAGACGACTGCAGCGCATCATCGCACGAGCGCCACGATGACCGTCGCCCGGGAGACCGCTGCCGCCAGGCCTGGAGCCTCGGCGTCGCGAACCACCAAGGTGGCTGTGGTGCGGCCCGCCCTCAGGACGTCCGCTCGGACAGCCACGCGGCTCGTCGGAGCTACACCTAGCGGGGTGAGCGACGGGTCGTAGGTGGCGTAGACGTCGACCTGATCGCCGGGCCGGACGGCGAGAGGAGCGTCGCCCAGCGACACGGCGATCGCCGCGGTTCCCTTCCGTTGATCCGTCGAGCCAGCCTGCAAGCGAGCTCGGGTGAGGACCTCGCCGCGAGCGACCGGACCAGAGACCGAGGCACCCACAGGGATCCGGTCGAGTGTGCCGACCGGGAGCTGCGCCTCTGGACGATCCTCCAGATGGGCCGTTGCGGCACTGATCCGGCCACCGGGCCGTATGGGCTGGGTGGAGACCAGCACCTGACTGAGCGGGCCGAAGCGGTGCTCGGCCGCCGCAGCGCGATGCATCAGGCGAGACACGATGGTGGCGGTGGCCAGGGCGAGTAGGAGAACCACCATCCAGTATCCGAGGGCCGATCGGGCGGTGAGGAGCCGGCGGTGCAGCGGCACCCGGCTGCGGCCGACGGTCCGCCGACCCACCGCCACGATCGGTGTGTATTCAGCGCGACGCAGCAAGCGAGAGACCATGGGCTGACGCATGACACAACCTCCTGACGCGAGAACGCAGGGGGAAGCGGTCTAGGCGAGCTTAGGAGGCGAGCCGACAGGCGAGCCCGGCCCATCGATACGGCGTCGTTACGCCAGGCGCCTAACGAGGACGACCGTGGCGACCCCAGAGGGCGGCCCGTCCGCTCGAGCTTAGATGGGCGGTCCCGCTGCGAGATCCGCGCAGCGCTCCGGTAGGCCGGTCAGCAGCCGGAAGAGCACATCACGCACCTTCTCCACGTTCGCCTCGACGAACGCGAACACCTCAGCCTGGGTCACAGGGCTGATGTCCTCGCCTTCGACGCCGACGTCATAGTCGGTGATGAGCGCGATGGCTGCGTAGCAGATCCCGAGCTCCTGAGCGAGGGCCGCTTCAGGAGATTGCGTCATGTTGATGACGTCCCAACCAGTCGAGGCGTACCAGCGTGACTCGGCGCGGCTGGCGAAGCGTGGTCCCTGGATGGTCACCACCGTGCCGCCGTCGTGGACGGTGACGTCCTCGCAACGACAGGCCTTGACCGCGGCAGCCGAGAGGACCGGGCAATAGGGATCGGCGAAGGACTGGTGGTGGACCGTGGGACCGTCGTAGAACGAGTCGGGACGGCCCCAGGTGCGGTCGACGAGCTGATCGGGAACGACGAAGTCGCCTGGCGCTACGTCGGGACGCAACGACCCCGAAGCACAAGGCGCGACGAGCTGTGACACGCCGAGCTGACGCAACGCCCACACGTTGGCGCGGTAGTTGATGCGGTGGGGCGGGAGCTCGTGGTCGCGGCCATGTCTGGGCAGAAACGCCACCCTCCGTCCTTCGAGGTCACCGACGTGCACCGGCGACGAAGGCGACCCGTAGGGCGTGTCGACGTCTATCTCGGTGACGTGGTCGAGAAACCGGTAGAAGCCTGATCCGCCCATCACGCCGACGTCAGCGTGTACGGAGCCCGAGCCGCCAGACACGGATCAGGAACCGGAGCCCGACTTCGATGGGCTCTTCGGTGTCGCGGCGGCCTTCCCCTCCTCTTTCTTGCCGCCCTTGCCGGCGTGGCCGCCGGACGACGACCCAGAGTCCTTGCCGCTGGAGCCAGACGAGCCGTTCGACGAGCTGTCCGAGCTGGCTGATCCGTCCTTGCCTGCGCCGACCTTCTCAGGTGACTTCTCGCCCGACTTCTCCGCTGAGGTGTCCGCGCCGTCGCCTTTGGAGGTGCCGGCTCGGCTGTCGGTCTTGTAGAAGCCGCTGCCCTTGAACGTGATCCCCACCGACCCGAAGAGCTTTTTGAGGGCACCGCCGCAGGTGGGGCAAACGGTCAGTGCGTCGTCGGTGAACGACTGCACTGCATCGAACTGGTGGCGGCAGTCCTTGCAACGGTATTCATACGTCGGCATACGGGATCCGTCGTTCGGCGAGGGGTGAGAACAGCGCGGTTAGCACTCGACAGGGTCGACTGCCAAGCATACCGAGGCCGTTAGATGGTGGGGTGCGCCGGTCGCAGCGGCCGATCGCGCTAGAAAATGCGGCCGTGAGCTCGTCGCGCGCTGTCCGCAAAGCCGTCATCCCCGCAGCAGGGCTCGGTACCCGATTTCTGCCCGCCACCAAGGCACAGCCCAAGGAGATGCTGCCGGTGGTGGACAAGCCGGCCATCCAATACGTGGTGGAAGAGGCGGTGGAGGCGGGCATCGACGACATACTCATCATCACCGGCCGCGGCAAACGCAGCATCGAGGACCACTTCGACCGTCAGTTCGAGCTCGAGTACTTCCTGCAGCAGAAGGGCAAGCAGGACGACTTCGAAGAAGTCGTCGACATCGCCGAGCTGGCCGACATCCACTATGTCCGCCAAGGAGAGCCACTCGGGCTCGGCCACGCGGTCTCGGTGGCTCGCAAGCACGTAGGCGACAACCCGTTCGTGGTCATGCTCGGCGACGAGTTCATGGCCCCCGGTTCAGGTTTGCTCGACGGAATGACCGCCACTCACGACGAGCTAGAGACGTCGGTGATCGCGCTGATGGAAGTGCCGCTGTCCGAGATCGTCCGGTACGGCGCGGTGGCCTGCGAGCCAGTCAGCGATCGGGTCGTGCGCATCACCGATCTCGTGGAGAAGGCTCCTGCTGACCGAGCGCCGTCGAACCTGGCCGTCATGGGTCGGTATGTCCTGACGCCCGAGATCTTCGAGAAGTTGGACCAGGTCAAACCCGGGGCTGGCGGCGAGATCCAGCTCACCGACGCTATAGCCATGTTGCTGGCCGACCAGTCGGTGTACGGCTACACGATCAGCGAAGGTCGCTACGACACCGGTCAGGTCCTCGATTACCTGAAGGTCATCGTCGAGCTGGCGGCTGAGCGTCCCGATCTCGGCCCGGCATTTCGCGCGTTCCTGGCCGAGTTCGCCTCGACCATGCCGCGCTGAGTCGCGACGTCCGGTCGTGATACCGCTCGCCGACGCCCGAGCGCTCGTGCTCGGTCGCTGTCCGCGGCTGCCGGAGTCCGAAGTGGGGCTGGCTGACGCGCTCGGGACGGTGCTCGCCCGGTCGGTGCAGGCGCAAGAGGCCGTCCCCTCCTTCGACAATTCGGCGATGGATGGCTTCGCCGTGCGGTGCGCAGACACCAGAGGCGCTTTGCCCGATCGGCCGGTGCGGCTCGCGGTGGTGGCGACGCTCGCCGCCGGCTCCGTGTTCGATGGCTCCCTCCAGCCGGGTGAGGCGATTCGGATCATGACCGGCGCCCCTATGCCGGCGGGCGCCGACTCGGTGGTGATGGTGGAACGGACGAAGCAGGCCGGTGACGGATCGGTCGACATCGAGGTCGAGGTGACCGACGGGCTCCATGTCCGCAGGGTCGGCGGAGACATCCCGGCAGGGGCAGAGGTGTTACCCGCCGGCACCGTGCTCGGTCCGGCCCATCTCGGGGTCGCAGCGAGCGTGGGGTGTCGCCGCTTGACGGTCTTCGCGCCGCTTCGGGTCGGTGTGCTGTCCACCGGTGATGAGTTGGTGGAAGGAGACGCGCCACTGCGTCCAGGCCAGATCCGTGAGTCGAACAGGCCCATGTTGCTGGCGCTGGTTCGTCGCACCGGTTGCGAGCCCGTCGACCTCGGTCTCGTACCCGACGACGAGACGGCTCTCACTGAGATGTTGCGGCGGGGTGCCTCCATGTGTGATGCCTTGATCACCAGCGGCGGCGTGAGCATGGGCGACTTCGACGTCGTCAAGGCAGTGCTCGACCGCATCGCCGACATGATGTGGATGCAGATCGCCATCAAGCCGTCGAAGCCGTTCGCCTTCGGCGTCATCGACGAGACACCGGTGTTCGGGTTGCCCGGCAACCCCGTGTCGTCCCTGGTGTCGTTCGAGTTGTTGGCTCGCCCCGCGCTGCGTCAGATGATGGGCCATGCCCACCTCGATCTGCCCACCCTGACCGGCCAGGCTGGGGACGATCTGCGCCGGTCGACGGACGGTCGGGTGCACTACATGCGCGTTCGAGCCCGTTGGGCTGATGGTCTCCTCGTAGCAATGCCGGTGAGCGGGCAGGGTTCACATCAACTCGCTGCGTCGGCAGGAGCCAACGCGCTCGCTGTAGTTCCCGAGGGCAGCGGCATCCCAGTCGGTGGCGCTGTCGAACTGATCCTGCTCGACGATCTCGATACAGGTCCCGCCTGACGGTCGGCAACTGTCCGAGCGCGCCGGCAGGACGAAGAACCTGCTGCGGAAGGGCGGAGTCGCGGCTCGGGCCCCTACTCTGGACCGATGCCCACTCCTTTGGTCGACGGTCACGGGCGGGTCCATCGGGACCTGCGGATCTCGGTTACCGACCGTTGCAACTTCCGGTGCGGCTACTGCATGCCGGTCGAGGGCATGAACTGGTTGCCACGCGAACAGCTCCTCACGTTCGAGGAGATCGAGCGGGTGGCCCGAGTCTTCGTCGAACGGTTCGGGTTCGAGTCGATCCGGCTCACCGGTGGCGAGCCGACCGTCCGGGCAAGACTGCCAGTGCTGGTCGCAAAGCTCGCCGACCTCGGAGCGGATCTGTCGCTCACCACCAATGGCGCGACGCTCGGCCTCGTCGCCCACGACCTCGCTGCTGCCGGCCTGCGTCGGATCAACATCTCCTGCGACTCACTTCGCCGTGACCGGTTCTTCGAGCTCACCCGCCGTGACGAGCTTCCCCGGGTGCTCGACGGCATCGAGGCAGCGCTGTCTGCCGGACTACGCCCGGTCAAGCTGAACGTCGTGCTCCTGCGCGGCGTGAACGAGGACGAAGCCGTGGACTTCGCCACGTTCGGACGCGAGCGGGGCGTGATCGTGCGATTCATCGAGTTCATGCCACTCGACGCCGATGGGTCCTGGTCCTCGGACAAGGTCGTCCCCTCCCACGAGGTGGTCAGCGCGATCGGGGCGAGCTATCCGCTCGAGGCGGTGAGGCGTGGCCATGAACCGGCGGAGCGGTTCCGCTACCGCGACGGGAAAGGTGAGATCGGCGTCATCGGGAGCGTGACCGA
>JBBSGQ010000183.1:0-7305 GCA_038253965.1 Acidimicrobiales bacterium
CCACACCTCGCCGTCGACCAGCTCGCCGCCGAACGGATCACGATGCCAACCGTCCGGGCTGACCGGCACGACGTCGGTATGACCCATCAACATCAACGTCGGCGCGTGGGGATCGCTGCCTTCGATGCGCGCCACGAGGTTCGCGCGGCCGGGTTGTGGTTCGTACGTCTCGACGTCGATGCCGGGGCCGTCGAGCACCGACCGCAACAGGTCGACACTGCGCGTTTCCTGACCGGACTCGATGGTGCCGTCGTTCACGCACGCGTTGCGGATGAGCTGTTGCAGCAGGTCGGTGACTTCGTTGGTTGGGTCGTCCACACGTCGAAGCGTAGGTACTCGTCGCGTAGCGCGCATGAGTGACGCGCGCGCGATGAGGTGCAATCATCACGCAACACCAACCATGCAAGTGATTGACTACTACGCCACATGGTTATGCAACACGTCGTCGTCGACGGTTCGAACATCGCCACCGAAGGGCGGACCACGCCGAGCTTGCACCAGCTCGACGAGGCGGTGACCGCGTTCCTGCAGGAGCATCAAGGTGTCGGCCTCACCGTCGTGGTCGACGCGACGTTCGGCCATCGCATCGCAGACAACGAGAAGGCGGAGTACGAAGAGGCGATCGTCAACGGTGAGCTCGTGACGCCGCCAGCGGGAGCGATCGGGCGCGGCGACGCCTTCGTGTTGCAGATCGCCAACAAGGCCAACGCTTCGGTGTTCTCCAACGACTCCTTTCAGGAGTTCCACGGCACCTATGACTGGCTGTTCGACGAAGGACGCCTGATCGGCGGGAAACCGGTGGCTCATGTGGGCTGGGTGTTCGTGTTGCGGACTCCGGTGCGCGGTCCGCTCAGCCGTCGTTCGACCCGCGACGCGCGCGGTCCGGGCAAGCAGGTAGGTGGAACCGACAGGGCCGCCTCGTCGAAGGCCACCAAGACCACGAAGACGACCAAGACGACGGCCGCCAAGGCTGCGGGGTCGCGTGCGGGCGGGACGACCGAACGGTCGGACGGCACGCAACACAAGTCGAGCGCTGCTGCTCGCAAAGTGTCAGCACCGATCACAGATCCGGTGCAGGCAGAGGCGGTAGGGGCAAACCCGGGTTCCGGGCGCTCCCGCCGTCGTCGTGGTGGGGCGAAAGCCCTCGAATCGGTCAACGATCCGATCCCATTCTTGGAGTTCGTCGGGAATCATCCTGTGGGCTCCGAGGTGCAAGGTCTGGTCGACCGGTTCTCGTCGCACGGTGCGTACGTCGTCATCGACGGCGCGCAGTGCTACATCCCACTGAAAGCGATGGGTGACCCACCGCCGACCAGCGCCCGTGAGGCGTTGGACATCGGTGAGGTTCGATCCTTCGTGGTGCAGTCGTTCGACTCGCCGCGTCGGGGGATCGACCTTTCCCTCGCCGGCAGTGGCGCGCCGTTCGACGAAGAGCCGCCACCCGACCACGACACTCAGCAGGACACATCAGCCCAGGAGGCATCAAGCATGGCACCAGCCAGAAAGTCGGCAGCGAAGAAGTCGACTGCTGCAAAGAAGTTGGCGTCGAAGAAATCTTCGCCGGCGAGGAAGTCGGCGGCCAGCAGGACACTGGCGAAGAAGTCCACCGCCAAGAGGTCGGCGAAGAAGAGCACCGCCAAGCGGTCGAGCGCCAAGAAGGCCCCGGCCCGCAAGGCGGCGGCGAAGAAGAGCACGGCCAAGAAAGCGACTGGCCGGAAGTCAACTGCCAAGAAAGCAACTGGCAGGAAGCGCTCGACGGGCACCAGCAAGTCGACCGCGGCCAAGAAGTTGGCTTCGAAAAGGTCCACGACGACGAGGAAAGCGGCCGCTGGCCGCACTCTGGCAAAGAAGAGGTGACTGATCCGGGCGGCGACCCCGCCCGGATCAGCGCTCTCACGAGGCGGGCGAAGTCGAAGGTGCCGATCGGTCGGCCGGTCGCTGCAAACGAGTGACCCACCGTTCGATCGTCTCGGGAGGTTGCGCGCCCGGGATCACGAACCGTCCGTCGATCAACCACGCAGGCGTAGCGGTGACCCCGGCGTCTCGAGCCCGTTGCATCGCCCGGTCGACCAAAGGCCGCCCCGCGCCTGCTTCCACTGCGTCGCGTACCTCAGCGGCCGCCAGACCGGTTGCCTCCACCAGCGAGTCGAGGACCTCCGGGTCATCGAGTGGCAGGTTGTCGACGAAGTGCGCCCGGAACAGGGCGTCGTCCAACGCGGCGAAGGAGGCGGGGCTCCGAGCGCGCACCACCTCCGCAGTCTCGAGCGCACGGCGGGTGTTTGGCACGCGCGTCGGCCGGCGAAAGGCAAGTCCCAGGGCCTCGCACTCGGCCTCGACGCGATCCAAGACCGGCGTCAGACGACCATCGGCGCGGATGCGCCGACCCCCGGCCGGGATCTCCGGGTGGAGCTCATAGGGCAACTGCATGACTGGTACGCCGAGCCGTTCTATGAGCGCGGTTCGGTCCCGGCCCACATAGCACCAGGGGCACAGGTAATCGCTCCACACCACCGCGTCCATGGACGCCACGGTACGTGCTTCGACGAGGCAGCCGGTCAGCCGGAGAGCCCGTAGGGTCGGCGCTGTGCGCATCGCGACGTGGAACGTGAACTCGCTCAAGGTCAGGCTCGGTCGAGTCGAGGAGTGGCTCGCCTATGCCCAGCCGGATGTCGTTTGCCTGCAGGAGACCAAGCTCGCCGATGCGGCGTTTCCCTCGCTGGCGTTCCAGGCGCTCGGGTACGAGAGCGCGCACGTCGGCGAGGGCCGCTGGAACGGCGTCGCGATCCTGTCGCGCATAGGGATGCGCGACATCACTCCGGGCTTCATCGACGACTCCGAGCCCGAGGCCGAGGCTCGACTGCTGTGGGCGACGTGCGGCGACCTGCGCGTGGCCAGTGTGTACGTGCCGAACGGTAGGAGCGTCGACAGTGGTCACTACGCTCACAAGCTCGCGTGGTTGCGTCGTCTACGGGCCAGCCTCGACACTTCCGCGAAGCCGACCGGTGAAGTAGTGATATGCGGCGACTTCAACATCGCGCCGACCGACGATGACGTCTGGGATCCGTCGACGTTCGTCGGGGCAACCCATGTCAGCCCGCTCGAGCGCGAGGCGCTCGTGGCCCTCGAGGATTGGGGGCTGGTCGACGCCTTTCGCCTCCGCCAGCCGGAGCCCCGGCTGTTCTCGTGGTGGGACTACCGAGCGGGCATGTTCCACAAGCATCAGGGCATGCGCATCGACTTGATCCTGGCGAGCCGTTCACTCGCCGACCGAACGGCGTTCGCCATGATCGACCGCAACGCGCGCAAGGGCAAGTTGCCGTCGGATCATGCCCCGATCCTGGTTGACTTCGGTCCATGAACGAGGAAACGGCGCCGACCGGGGCGAGCAGGTCCGACGGGCTGGGCTCGGATCCGATCTCGGATCGGCTCCGAGCCGCAATGACTGCCGATAGGACACCACGCCGCGCCGACCTGCGGCGCTTGGCCGACGCAGCGCGGTCGATCATCGAGCGGCTCGTCGCAACCGACGCGCCCGACGCCGTGATCGCGGCGGTCACCGCAGATCTGGAGGCGGCGGCCAAGCGGTTCGCCGGGCATCGCCAGGGCAGCCTGTACGGATTCGCTGAGACCGCGAACGCTGGCGATCTCGGCGCCATGTTCGATCACAGCCCGTTCATCGGGAGCGCGAACCCGCTGGCTCCCCCCATGACGCTCGAAGTGGTCGACGGGCAGGTCCTCGCCCAGGTCAGGTTCGGTTCGGCCTATGAAGGGCCGCCGGGTTGTGTCCACGGCGGCTATGTGGCGGGAGTGTTCGACGAGCTGCTCGGCGCCACCCAGTCATTGTCGGGGGCACCCGGCATGACGGGCACGCTGTCGGTCAGGTACGAGAACCCCACACCGCTGCACACCGACCTGCGCCTCGAGGGCGAGCTCGATCACATCGAGCGACGAAAGATCTTCGTGGTCGGCCGGATGTTCGCAGGCGACAGGTTGACCGCCACCGCCGAAGGCATCTTCATCTCGATGAAACCCAACCAGTTCGTGGATCTCGTCGCGACGCGCGACGGGCGCAGTGTGACCGCTGGCGACGAGGCCCGAGACTGCTCCGGTGGTGCCGCTACGACAGCTCGCTCCGCGGGCTGACGTCGACGTCAGCCGCTGAGCCACCGGTCAACGATCGCCACCTCGGCCCCTTGATGCTCTCGTAGACCCGACACGATCGCCCGCTCGACCGTACCGGCGACCACCAACGCCTTCACCTTGATCTCACCAGTGGTGGTGCGGATCGTGCCGTTCGCACCCGCGGGCGCGACCTCGAAGCGGTACGCGCCACCGGCGCGGAACCGGTCGGCGTAGTGGTCGGGCACCATGGTGAACGTCACCGTCCGGCGGGCGAGGTCGTGCTCGGACACATCGACCCAGGTGAGCTTGGCCGGATCGATCACCGCCTTCACCGCTGACGACAGGTCGCCGGTGAACCGGTACCGGACTCGTAGACGAATGATGCCTCCGGCGGTGCTGCGGTCGAGCATCTCGGGCGCGCCGAGCTTCGGCAACTCGGCCAGCGCGTCGTACAGGGCAGGGTCGGTGAAGGCGCGAGCGACCTCGTCGGGTGGCGCCGAGAACCGCTGGACCAGCTCGAAGCGCATGTCATGGCTCCGCTCGGTCGACCGTCGAGTGGTCGGCCACCAAGCCGAGTAGGATGGGGCCGTACCGGTCGGCAGCGATCGGACCGATCCCGGGTACTGCTGTGAGCTCTGCCCGGTCCGCCGGTCGCCGGGCGGCCACGGCGACGAGCGTGCGGTCGGCAAGAACCACAGACGGCGCGACCCGTGCCGCTCGGGCGACCTCGGCGCGCCAATGGCGCAGGGATTCGATGAGCCGCTGGTCCGAGATCGCTCCGCCCGGTGTGACGCGGTCGAGCTTCCCGCCTCGGCTGGGCCAGCTCTCGCCCAGCGCCGAGCGGGTTTCAGCCAGGAGTCCTGTCGGGGCCGGCGCAGCGAGCTGGTTGACGCCGAGGACGCCCGTCGCGGCCAAGACCTCGCGTAGGTAAGGCGATGGTTTCCGCTTCATCTCTCGGTCCCCGAAAACGCGGTTGTGGGCCCAGGTGATGCGCAAGGCGCGCTCGGCCCGGGTGACGGCCACGTACACGAGACGGCGTTCCTCCTCGAGCGCATCTGTGTCGCGTGCGTGGCTGATCGGGCAGAACCCCTCCTCGATGCCGGCGAGGTGGACAACTGCCCATTCGAGTCCCTTTGCCGCGTGGAAGCTGGCCAGCGTCACCGCGTCACCGCCTCGGTCGGGTTCCTCGGCGTGAACGGCAGTGGTCAGCCAGGCAGGAAACGCCGAGGTCGGTGCGTGCCTATCGAGTATCAGGAACTCCTCACCGAGCCTCACGACCGACCAGTACGCCGCGCGCCTTCGGGCCTCGGCGCTCTCCGGATCGATCGGCTCGCCGGCCGAGGCGCTGTCGTCGTCGGCCAGCGAGCCGCGCAAGTCGGCGAGCGTCGCCACGAACGGCTCATTGGAGCGGACGAGCTGGCGGAGCAGCTCGCGCACGTCGGGCTCATCGAGCAACGCCTTCGCACCGCGCACGCGATATGGGATGCCGACCTTGCGCAGAGCCGATTCGATGAGGGCGGTCTGCGCGTTGGTCCGCACTAGGACCGCTTGGGCAGACCACGGGATACGGGGCCCGTGCTCGTCGCGCAACGCCCGCGCCACGCCTCCCGCCTCCCCCACATCGGTGTCGAAGCCCACGACTGTCGGAACCGGCCCTCCACGAGCGTGCGCGCGCATCGGTCGGGGCCGGTTGCGTTCGCCGGCGAGCACGGACGCGGCGACCGCCAGGATCTCGGGTGTCGATCGATAGTTGTCTCGGAGCTCGATGATCTCGGCCCCCGGGTGCTGCCGAGAGAAATCGACGAGGAACGACGCATCTGCGCCGTTCCACCGGTAGATGGCCTGGTTGGGGTCACCGACGACGCACAAGTCGGTCCGCTCGCCGAGCCACGCTCGTAGGAGACGTTCCTGGAGTGGGTTGACGTCCTGGTATTCGTCGACGAAAAGGTGCCGGAACCGCCACCGTTGTGCTGCAGCGAAGGTCGGGTCGGAGTTGATCGCGTGGGTGCACTGAGCCAACAGGTCGTCGAAATCGACGAGGCGACGCGTCCGCTTCTCGTCCTCGTAACGCCGGTAGAGCTCGGCGACGCGTTCGTGGGGTACGGGCGTCAGTCGCTCGGTTCGCGCCGCCGCAACGGCGTAGTCCACCGGGGGGATGAGGCGCGCCTTCGCCCACTCGATCTCCGCTCCCAGGTCGCCCGGGCTCATCCGGCGCGACCCGCCGAGGATGCGGGCCAGCACTCGACCCTTGCGATCGAGCAGCCCTGGCGGCCGCTGGTCGGTGGCCACCCACCGATCTCGCAGCTGAGCGTACGCTGTGGCGTGGAAGGTACCGGCCGAGGGCAGGTCCCGCAGGCCGAACGAGCGGAGTCGTGAGCTGAGCTCCCCGGCGGCCTTGCGGGTGAAGGTGAGTGCGACGACGTGACGCGGGTCGATCGCTGCGGTCAGGCAGCGGTATGCGATGCGCCGGGTCAGGACACGGGTCTTGCCCGATCCGGCGCCGGCGACGATGCACAGCGGATGGGCGAGCGAGGTGACCGCTTGCCGCTGACTGTCGTCAAGCCCCCTGAGCAGCGTGTCGACCTGCACTGAGCTGAGCGTATCGACGTCTTCGGACCTCGCCGGATGTCCAAGCCTGCCGGATGGGCCACAGCTCGACGACAGCCTTCACCGGAGGTCGAAGAAGTACCCTGTCGAGGTGGCCTTTCCTCGCAACCTGTTGAACACGAACGAGGAGCTGGTGCTCGATCTCCGGCCGCACTGGCTGTATCTCACCATGCCGACGGTGGCTCTAGCAGCGGCGGTGGTACTCGGCATCGTGTCGCTCGCCTTGAGCTGGGCGGATCCAGTGAAGGTGGGGATCGGTGTGGTGGTCGTGGTAGCCCTCGTCTGGTTCGGTCTGCGCTACGCGAAGTGGACCACCACCAACTTCGTGCTGACCAGCGACCGTGTTGTCACCCGTCGTGGGGTGTTGTCCAAGCAGGGCACCGAGATCCCGCTCGACCGCATCAACACCGTCTTCTTCCATCAGAGCCTGTTCGAGCGGATCGTGGGTGCCGGCGACCTCACCATCGAGTCGGCGGGGGAGAAGGGCAATGAGACGTTCTCCGACGTGCGCAAGCCCTCGATCGTGCAGAAGGAGATCTACGTGCAGATGGAGGGCAACGAGAACCGCAAGTTCGA
>JBBSGQ010000184.1:0-7299 GCA_038253965.1 Acidimicrobiales bacterium
CTTCGGGCGGGCTCATCGCCATCCTGAACGACGACGTCAACCAACTCGAACGCTTCCTCGACACCGGCGCTCACGAGATCGTCATCACCACCATGAACGTCGTGTTCGTCGGCGTCACGTTCACCGTGATCTCACCGATGCTCACGCTGCTCGCGTTCCTACCGATCCCGGTGATCATCGGTGGCTCGCTGCTGTACCAGAAGCAGCTCGAGCCGAAGTACGACGCGGTGCGCGACGCCGCGGGACGCATCGCCGACACGCTGAGCAACAACCTCGGCGGCATCGCCACCATCAAGGCCTTCACCGCCGAGGACCGCGAGGTCGAGCGGGTCGCAGCCGAGAGCGAGCACTACCGCCAGGCGAACGGGGAGGCCATCAGACTCTCCACCGCGTTCATCCCGCTGATCCGCACGGCGATCCTGGCCGGCTTCACACTGACGTTGCTCGTCGGCGGCCGAGCGGCGCTGCGAGGCGACCTCGAGATCGGCCTGTTCTCGGTGCTCGTGTACATGACCCAACGGCTCCTCTGGCCCCTGACCCGGCTGGGCGAGACGCTCGACCTCTATCAGCGCGCCATGGCGTCGTGCCGGCGGATCTTCGGCCTGCTCGACCTCGAGCCGACGATCCGGCCAGGTGTGACAGACCTCCCGGTCCCGGTGCAGGGTGCTGTGCGGTTCGCCGACGTGTGGTTCGGCTACGGCTCGCCCGATCGACCGCACACCGACAGCCGGTCGGTCCTGCAAGGGCTCGACATCGACATCCCGGCCGGTGAGACCCATGCCATCGTCGGGGCGACAGGTGCAGGCAAGAGCACGGTGGTCAAGCTGCTGTTGCGGCTGTACGAGCCCACGGCAGGTCGCATCACCGTCGACGGGTACCCGATCGACGAGCTCACGTTCGGCTCGTTGCGCGGTGCGATGGGGTTCGTCAGCCAGGATGTGTTCCTGTTCCACGGCACGGTCCGCGAGAACCTGACGTACGGCCGACCGGGCGCGACCACCGACGAGCTCGTGCGGGCTACCGACCTGGCCGAGGCGCGGAGCTTCGTCGAGTCGCTCCCCCGCGGCTACGACACGCTGGTCGGTGAGAGAGGCCAGAAGCTGTCGGGCGGGCAGCGACAGCGGCTCACGATCGCGCGGGCCATCCTTCGAGACCCCGCCATCCTCGTGCTCGACGAGGCCACCTCGGCGGTGGACAACGAGACCGAGGCCGCCATCCAACGCTCGCTGGCTCGCGTCGCTGAGGGCCGCACGACCATCGTCATCGCCCACCGCCTGTCGACCGTGCGTCACGCCCACCGCATCCATGTCCTGGAGGGCGGTCGGGTCATCGAAGCCGGCACGCACGACGAGCTGACCGACGGCGGTGGTCTCTACGCCGCGCTCTGGAGGGTCCAGACCGGTGACGCCGCTGCGCCACAACCCCCAAATTTGGGTCATTTGACCGCGCATATGCCGGTCGATTGACCCAAATTCAGAGTTGGTCAGCTGTACCGGGCGCGGAGGTCGTGCTTCTGGAGCTTGCCCGCCGGGTTGCGGGGCACGACGTCGACGACCTCGAGTCGCTCCGGTATGGCCTGCGTGCGCAGACCACGGCCCTTCAGGAACTCCTGCATTTCGGCGAACGCGAGAGGTTCGCGTCCCTCGGGTGCGGCGACGACGGCGCACACCAACTCGCCCCGCTCCTCGTCCGGCAGACCGATCACTGCCACGTCGGCCACCTGCGCGTGCTCGTAGAGCAGGTCCTCCACCTCCTGCGCGCTCACGTTCTCACCCTTGCGGATGATCACGTCTTTGAGTCGCCCGGTGATGCGGACATAGCCGTCGTCGTCGATCACGCCGAGGTCGCCGGTGCGGAACCATCCGCCCTCGTCGAACGCCGTCTCGTCCAGCGTGGCGTCGAGGTACCCACGCATCATCTGTGGCGCCTTGGCCCGCAGCTCACCCTCCTCGCCCGGGCCGCCGACCCGGCCGTCGAGGGTGACCGCCCGTAGCAGCACGCCGGGCATCGGACGCCCCTCGGTGGTGGCGAGCTTGTCATCGGGATCATGGATCGACGCCATCGTGAGGATCGGCGCTTCGGTCAACCCCCAACCCGACACGATGCCGGATCCGCCCAACTCGTCCTTGATCTCCTGGTGGAGCTTGGGTGGCTTCGGGGCGCCACCTCCCGGGCAGTTGCGCAAGTTGGGGAACAGCCGCTTCGTTCCGGCGGAACGCTGAGCGTTGAGGTACGCCATGTGGAAGTACGTGGCCGAGCCGGCCAGGGTGACGTCCGCCGCCGAGGCGAGCTCCGGCGTGGCCTTGGGGTCGAACGATTCGGTGATCACGTTTGTGAGCTCATACATCAAGCTGGCGCACAACCAGATCGGCCCGGCGATGTGGGTGACCGGGAAGGCCATCAGGTTCCGGTCGCCTGTCCGCACACCGAGCCGGTCGCTCATACCCCTTGCGGTGACGATGAGGTCCCCGTCGGTGTGCCGCGCACCCTTTGGGTCAGCGGTTGTGCCCGACGTGTAGAAGAGCCATCCGACCGATTCATCCTCGCGGCTGGCCGGCGGCGACGGCGGAGGCGCCAGCTCGGCCGGATCGCTGTCGGGAAGCTCGTGATCGCAGGCCACCACCTGCAGGTCGTGCGCGACCTCGTCAGCGATCCGGTGACCCATGGCCTCGAAGTCGAAGTTCCGCCATGTCCCTGGCACGAGCAGCAGCGATGTGGCGGCTTGCCCGGTGCAGAACCCCACCTCCCGGTCTCGGTAGATGGGGAGGATCGGGTTCTGCACGGCGCCGAGCCGACACAACGCGCCGGCGACGACGAGCGACTCCTGCCAGGTCGGCAGCACCCACGACACGACATCGCCGGCGTCGACACCGAGCGCGGCCAGGCCGGCGGCCGCCCGCTCGGCGGCACTGCGGTACTCGCCGTAGCTCACGGAGCGACCGCGCTCGTCGACGCTCATCCGGCTTTCGGGTGTGGCCTCAGCCCGCAGCTCCACGAGCTCCCACAGGTTGCGCGCCTCGAGCATCCCGTACCTCCCCCGGTCGGTTCCTGACAGGTCGTCAGCTTACGTGTCGGTCGCCACCGTCATTTCACCGCCACTGGGCTGACCGGCGCGCTGGTGGCACCGGTGATCGGCTCGCGCGCGGCGACGAGCAGGAAGTCGCACTGTCCGTCGGTCGCGCAGTCGGCTGCCAGCTCCTCGAGATCCCAGTTCTGACCCTGGACCAGGCCCATGTCGCGGATGTGCAACATGTGAACGGCGAGCGTGTCGCTCCAGTCCGACGACGGTGGCGGGAACGATTCGAACGCGTAGTTGTCGGTGAACACCGCGGCGACGTCGTGCGCGTGGAACCACTCGATCGTATGGACCGACAGGCCGGGAAAGCGGAAGTCGTCGCCGAGCGCGTAGCGGCGCCGGTCGCCTCCCTTGAAGTGACGTATCTCCCCGGTGCGAACCACGATGGCGTCGCCTGGCTCGACGGTGATCCCCGCTCGTTCAGCAGCGGCGTCGAGGTCAGCGGCAGTTATCGCGTAGCCGGGATCGACCTCGTCGAGACCACCGACGCCCTTCAGGGCCGCCACGTCGAGCAGTATCCCGCGGGTGACGATGGGCGGCAGCGTCTCCACGCCACACGTTCGGGCGCCAGCCGAGACCGTCACGTCAGTGGCCGGGAAGCCGTTGTACATGAGCCCGTCGTAGGTCACATGCGCGAGCCCGTCGATGTGCGTGCCTGCACACGTGCTCATCGTCACCAGGTCGTCGCTCGCCGCGTACATGCCTGGCGCATGCCGGTCGCGCTCGTTGAGCGTGGTCATGGTCAGGAACGCGTTCATCCGGCGGGGCGGCTGGCCGACCTGCGGACCGTCGGCGTGCAGGTCGAGCGCCAAAGAGAAGCGCCGGCCGGTGCGGACTGCTGCTGCCCCTCGTGCGGCCGCATCCGGGGTCAAGAGGTTGGCGGTGCCGATCTGGTCGTCATCACCCCACCGGCCCCAGTTGGAGACCTTGACCCGGATGGCCTCGAGGTGTTCAGGCAGCGGCACGAGTCAGCCCGCCCTCAGGCGAACGTCAGGACGCCGCGGTTGAGCTTGCCGTCGTGCATGTCGGTCAGAGCCTGCTGGATGTCATCGGGTGCGTAGGTGGCGCTGACCAGTTCGTCGAGCTTGAGCCGACCCGCCTTGTACAGATCGACCATCATCGGGATGTCGTGGTGGGGCCGCGTCGTGCCATACCGGCAACCCATGATCGACTTGTCGTTGTAGAGGCTCTGGACGACGAAGCTCGCTTCCGTGCCGAGTCTTGGCACTCCGAGCAGGACACAGTTGCCACCCCAGTCGAGACATTCGATCGACGTGCGGATCAACGCCGGATGGCCGACGCACTCGAACGCGAAGTCGACACCGAACTGAGAGATCTCGGTGATTGCGGTGAAGGTGTCGATGTCGGGCCCGGCAGCGATGAAATGGGTGGCCCCGAACTCCCGGGCCGCCGCCTCCTTGGCCGGGTTCGTGTCGACCGCGATGATCGGGTAGGCGTCGGACAGCGCCAGGCCCTGGATCACGTTCAGCCCGATCCCGCCGAGACCGATCACCATCGCCGACTCGCCGTGCTTCGGCCGGGCTCGGTTGAACACCGCGCCCACGCCGGTGACCACCGCACAGCCGATGAGGCTCGCCGAGGAGAACGGCACGTCCGGGTCGATCACGACCGCCTGGGTCTCGCTGACCACTGTGTGCTCGGTGAACACTCCGGCGTTGGCGAACTGGAACGCCCGCTCCCCCGCCACGGTGAACGGTGCGTGCAGCTTGCCGTAGGTGTCGCGGCAGTGGGTGGGCTCGCCGCGATCACAAGCCGCGCACTGGCCGCAGTTGCCGAGCGTCGTGAGCACGACGTGATCGCCCACCTTCACCTTGCGAACCGCGTCGCCGATCTCCTCGACCACACCGGCACCCTCGTGACCCAGCACCACGGGCGTCGGGAACGGGATCGTGCCGTTGATGACGCTGACATCGCTGTGGCACAGCCCGGCGGCGTGGATGCGAACGCGCACCTCATGGGGCCGCACGTCGCGAACCTCGACGTCATCGCGCACCTCGAGCTCCCCCGTCCACACGATGCCTTTCATCGGTCAGCTGCCTCCTGCGCAAGTGGGGGGAGCGAAGCGACCGAGTGAGGGCGAAACATCATCCCGGCCACGTGATGGATTGCATCTCGCTGTAGGCGTGCAGGCCCCACGAGCCGCCGTCGCGTCCGACGCCGCTGTACTTGAACCCACCGAACGCCGCCTCATGGTTGCGCTGCAACGTGTTTATGCCGACGTTGCCCGAGCGGAGCTGCTTGGCCACCGCCATCGCCCGACCCGTGTCGCCGGAGAACACGTAGTCATAGAGGCCGAACGGTGTGCCGTTGGCGATCTGGATGGCCTCCGCCTCGTCGTCGAACGCGATGGCCACGATCACCGGACCGAAGATCTCTTCCTGGGCGACTGTCATGTCTGGGCGAACGTCGGCCAGCATCGTCGGGTTCACGTAGAAACCGCTATCGAGGTCGGGCCGGTCGCCGCCGGCGGCCGCGGTGGCACCTTGGTCGAGCGCGGAGCGGACGTAGCCCTCGACCCGATCGCGGTGCGGATCGCTGATCACCGGACCAATCACCGTGTCCTTGTCCAACGGATCACCGACCTTCAACCGCCCGGCGGTCTTCGCGAGCTTGCCCACCAGCTCGTCGTAGATCCCGCGCTGAGCGACCAGCCGCGTGGGAGCTGTGCAGATCTGTCCCGAGTGAAATGTCCAAGTGCTGGTCAGGTTGGCCAGCACCGTTGCCACGTCGGCGTCGTCGAACACGACAGCTGCGCCCTTGCCGCCCAGTTCGAGCAGCAACCGCTTCATGCCCCGCCCGGCAACCTCGGCGATCCGACAGCCGACGGCTGTCGATCCGGTGAAGCTCACCATGTCGGCGTTCGCCGACGCCACGAGCGCCTCGGCCGGCCCAGGGCCCTGAGAAGTGATGACGTTGACCACCCCGGGGGGGAAGCCCGCCTGCTCGAACACCTCACACATGCGGATCACCGCCAGCGGGTCCTGCCACGCCGGCTTGACCACCACTGTGTTCCCCATCGCCAGCGCAGGGGCCAGCTTGCCGGCCATGTTGGTCATCGGGAAGTTGTAGGAGGTGATGCAGGCCACCACCCCAACCGGCGCTCGGTGCTCGATGGCCCCGATGATGCCACCGGGCGCGAGCGCGGTCGTGGGCATCACTGCGGGCGCCAGGGGAACGATGTTCGACTCGACCTGTGCATAGCGACGGAAGCGGGTAGCCGCCATGGGCACCTGCATGGTCTTCGTGACCCGCATGGTGGCGCCCGTTTCGGCCTGCAGCAACGGAACGAGCTCGTCGCGGCGCTTGTCGAGGAGGTCAGCCACCCGACTGAGCAGATCGGCGCGGTGCTCCTGGCTGGTCTGCGACCAGGCTGGGAACGCATCGGCCGCCGCCGCACAAGCCGCCTCGGCATCGGCCACCGAGGCGTTCGGCGCCTCGCCGACGACGCCTTCGTTGGCCGGGTTCACCACGTCGTAGGCACCGTCGCCGCCGTCCACCCAGGTCCCACCGATCAGCAGCTGGAAGTCCGCGGCCATGGACCGGACTGTAACGCGTTCTATTTCTGGGCCCGTCGTCGACGCGTCGGGGGGCCTTCTACACTGGCCCGCAACGCAGGACGGAGGCCGCCATGGACAACGTGCCCGAGCGCCCAGGTGAGTGGACGGGGCGCTCCCCGATCAGGAGCGGCGCGCACCAGCGCGTCTCCGATTCCGAGCGGGACGCGGTGGTCGAGCAGCTGCGCCTCAACATGGCAGACGGTCGCCTCGAGATCGACGAGTTCGGCGAACGGGTCACCTCCGCGCTCGCTGCTCGTACCGGAGCTGAGCTCCACGCCGTCCTGGCCGACCTGCCCCAGGTCGTGCCGCCTGAGGAGGCGGTCCGCAAGCGCAAGGCCAGCGTCCGGGCCATCGTCACGCCCTACGTCGCAGTGAACCTCTTCCTCGTCGTGATCTGGGCCATCGGCGGGTTCGGCTACTTCTGGCCGATCTGGCCGATCCTCGGCTGGGGTCTCGGAGTGGTCCTCAGCCTGGCTGCCGTGGCGGGCGGCGACGGTCGTCGGAGCCGACACCCTGAGCGGCACCGGTATCGCGACAGTTGACGCTCCCGGTCGACGCTCGACTCAGGGCTCGAGGTCGAGTGACAGCATCCGGATGGCGTTGCCGCGGACGATCTTGCGGATCGACGCCGCGTCGATACCGGCC
>JBBSGQ010000185.1:0-7288 GCA_038253965.1 Acidimicrobiales bacterium
CCGGCACCAATGAGCTCTCGGCACTGCGTGCCGAGAAACGAGACCGCACCGTGCTCATGGTTCGCTCGCCCTCCGGGCTCACTCACAGGAACCGGCCGACGACGACGCTGCCGCGGTAGAACCGCTGCTGCTCGGGCCACTGGACGCAGAAGAGATCGGTGAACGGCCGGCACAACCGGGCAGTGAGCGTCGGCGAGTCGATCCTGTCGTACACCTCGACGTAGACGGTCGACAGCCGCAGGAGCCGAGCGAGGACGAAGAACGGCACGGCGACGCCGGCGCCGTTCGAGACGATCACGTCGGGGCGCTCGGCGCGCAGCACCCTCCAGGCCAGCCACGCGTTGAGCACGGAGTTCCTGGCGTGCCGCGTCGTGGGGTGGAACGCCCACCACACCCGCTCATCGGCCAAGAGAGATTCTGCGTCGGGCTTGCGGAACGTGACCCAGACCCGGTCGTGACCCTTCCACCAGGGAGCCAGACGCAACAGCTGTGCGAGGTGGCCACCGCTCGAACATACGAGCAGCACACGGTGCGGATGGGAGGTCGGCATGGTCATGGAAAATGTACGTCCTGGCGCCGGTCGCCCAGTCCCTGTCGACCAAGGCGTCCGCCGCTTCGAGGTCCACGCTACCGCGCGCTCTCCGTGCCCCTGATGTCGCTTCACGTGATCTGTGACGGGGCCTGCCGGTCTGCTCGCGCGAACGGTTGGGGCTGCGCTCGGCTCGACCCCTACCCTGCGTGCGCCATGATCCGCCTGGATGCTGCATCGATCCTCTTGCAGTGGTCTGTCGGCGGTCTGACGTTCCTCTGGTTCACCACTCGGCGGCGCGAGGTCGGCGTCGGCTATGGCTGGCTGCTGCGAGGCATCTTCTTGTTGCTCGCAGCTGCCTCGGCGCTGATCGGTCGAGCGCACCCAGGGGTTCCGGTGCGCGATGGTGCCGCGGTTGCCGTCGCGCTGGCAACGGCAACCGCGCTCGGCGTCTCGATCGTGCGTCGGCGGGCCGGCGTAGCCGGCGAGCGCGAACTGATGGCGTACCGGTCCGCACGCGTCGCCGACATGACAGGTATCGAGCGGGATGTCCTCGGCCCGGATCCCACCACGCCGGAGTTCCCGCCGCGCTTGGACCTCCTGGCACCGGCGGTCGGCCTCATCGGGCTTTTCGCGGCGGGAGCCGATGCCGGGTCGCCGGTCTGGCTGGCGGTGGTACGGACCGTGGTCGGTGCGGCGTTCCTCGGGAGCGTGACCGATGCGATGCTGCTCGGTCACTGGTACCTCGTCCAGCCCGGTCTGGCCCGCGGTCCGCTGCTCGAGCTGGTGCGATGGACCGGTCTTCTCTGGCCGTTTGAAGTCATAGCCCTTCTCCTGCCGACCGGCATGATCTCGGTGCTCACCGGCCGGATCGACGACGGCTACAACGGCATCCTCGGATGGATGTGGGTGACGTGCGCGATCACGACGATCGGGCTCGTGTTCGTGACCCGGGCCGCGCTCCGAGAGCGCCAGTACTCAGCGGTCATGGCCGCCACCGGCCTGCTGTACCTCGCGATCCTCACCGCGTTCGGCACTGACCTCGTCGCCAGAGCCCTGTTGGCCGGCTGACGGGCTCCGGATCGCGTCGTGCTGCTGTGCCGGTTCCGCCTTGCGGGACGCAACCGAGACGCGCAGGGCGACACCGGTGCCGAACAGCAGCAGCGGCCACATCCACCGAAGCTCGCGACCAAGGCTCACCGCTCTGCCCAGCAGGCCGATCATGGCCAAGGCCGGTCAGTTCGAGCTGGGCCGATCGGGGCACTTCGATGGTGAGGCGTCCCGCTCCCAGACCGGCGGTGAGGCTGTTGCTGGTGTTGCGGCTGTTCAAGGTCGCCTCGTACGGGCGATACTGGTGATATGCCTCGTGCAACGTGGAGCGGGTCGATCAGCTTCGGGCTGGTCAACATCCCGATCAAGCTTTACACCGCCGTGTCGCGGAAGAACGTTCGGTTCAACCAGATCGACACCCGGACCGGTAGCCGCATCAAACAGAAGCGCGTGTCGGAGAGCGACGGCACCGAGGTCCCTTACGAAGCCCTGGCCAAGGGATACGAGCTGCCGTCGGGCAACTACGTGCTGGTCTCCGAGGACGAGATGGCCTCGCTCGACCCCGAGGCATCGCGCACCATCGACATCGAGGAGTTCGTCGAGCTCGCCGAGATCGACCCGATCTACTACGACGCCACCTACTGGATCGCTCCCGACAAGGCGACCATCAAGCCTTACGCGCTGCTGCTCAAGGCGATGGAGGCGAGCGGCAAGGTGGGCATCGCCCGGTTCGTGATGCGGTCCAAACAGTACCTCTGCGCAGTCCGGCCCGATGGCGGTCACCTTGCCCTGTCCACGATGATCTACGCAGATGAGGTGAACGATCCGGCGGAAGTACCCGAACTGGAACCGGTGGGCGACATCGACGTGTCGGACCGGGAGCTGGCAATGGCCAGCCAGCTCGTGGAGTCACTCGTCACCGAGTTCGAACCGGCCAAGTACCACGACACCTATCGCGAGAAGGTCATGGAACTGGTCGAGCGCAAGGCGGCGGGGGAGTCCGGACTGGTCGAGGCCCCAGCCGCAGTGTCCGAGGAGAAGGTGGTCGACCTCATGGCCGCACTCGAGGCGAGCGTCGCCGCGGCGAAGGAGTCTCGCAAGCGGCATCCGACCGGTCGTGAGGACGGAGCAGCCGACGACGCCGCGGCTGATGACGCAAGCAAGGCGAGACCGGCCCCGAAGAAGCGGGCCACACGCGTCAAGAAGTCAGCCTGATCCGACCCCCAGGCCGGATCTGACCGGTGGCTGCCCGGAAGGTCGTCGCGACCATCGGCGACCGCACATTGTCGTTGTCGAACCTGGACAAGGTGCTGTATCCGAGCGGGTTCACCAAGGGCGAGGTCATCGACTACTACGTGCGGATCGCGCCAGTCATGCTGGCCCATCTCGGCGACCGGGGCATCACCATGCGCCGGTACCCGAATGGCGTGGACGACAAGTCCTTCTTCGAGAAGCGCTGTCCGTCGCACCGGCCGGAGTGGGTGCAGACGGCGCCAGGCCCTGGTGACCGAGGAGGTGAGATCGGATATTGCCGGCTGGCCGACGTCGCCTCGTTGGCCTGGGCCGCCAACTTGGCGGCACTGGAGTTGCACGCACCGATGGCCCGCGCTGACGACATCGACGTCCCGACGATGGTGGTGTACGACCTCGACCCAGGTGCGCCGGCCGCCATGGCCGAGTGTGCAGAGATCGGTCTCCTCGTACGAGACGTGCTGGCCGGCATCGGCCTTGCGTCGTACGCGAAGACGTCCGGATCGAAAGGCCTGCAGCTCTACCTGCCGCTCAACGCACCGCACACCCACGAGCAAGCGTCGTCGTTCGCCCTTGCGCTGGCCCTTGCGCTGGAGAAGGCCCGGCCCGATCTCGTTGTCACCACCCAGGCCAAAGCCGCCCGGTCAGGCAAGGTCTTGATCGACTGGAGCCAGAACAGCCGGCACAAGACCACGATCTGCGTGTATTCGCTCCGGGCCCGCCCGACGCCGACCGTGTCGACACCGGTCACCTGGGACGAGGTGGCTGCGGCGGCCGACGGAGCGCCGCTCTCGTTCGACGCGGCCGACGTCCTGACCCGAATCGAGCAGCTCGGAGACCTGTTCGCGTCGACAGTGACCGAAGTCCAGCACCTGCCGGCATCACCTTGATCCCACCACCACCCTGATCTGGGTCATTCCTGGTCGCTGTACGACCTAAATTGACCCAAATGGCCGTTGACGGGCGGCAGGTCCGGTCCGGTCATGCAGTCGGGAGCCAGTCGGTGATCGGTACGATGCCCCCGCCCAACGAAGTGCCGAGCGCAGCACGGCGCTCCCGGTTCGAGGCGAGACGAAACGGAGCACTGTCATGGATCGTCGGCAGTTCCTCACCCGGTCCGGGGCCGGCGTCGCCGCGGTGGCGGCGGGCGGAGCGATGGGTGGGGTGGGAGCCGGCATGTGGGAGCAGCGCCAGGAGCGCGACCGTCGCGAAGCTCAGGACTATGCCGGTGATGGTCATGGAGCGCAGCGGGTCTGGTGGTCGCTCGACACGGACGAACAGGTGGCGGCGCTCACCTTCGATGATGGTCCGCACCCTGAGTTGACGCAGCGGGTTCTGGCCGTGCTCGCCGGCCAGCACGTTCCGGCCACGTTCTTCATGATCGGCCAGAACGCGGTCGAGCATCCAGGCCTGGCGGCTGAGGTGGTCGCTGCCGGACACGAGATCGGGAACCACTCGTGGTCCCATGGTCGAGTGGTCGACCAGGATCGGGTGACTTTGCGCGATGAGATCCGCCGCGGTGCGCAGTCTCTCGGCGCCGTCACCGGGCGACGGACCAAGTGGTTCCGGCCTCCACGCGGCATGGTTTCGGGCGACGTCCTGTTCGAAGCAGCAGTCGCGCGTCACGCTGTGGTGCTGTGGTCGATGACCCGGGGCGGTCCGAGCGTGCGTGGCAGCGCGGCGATCCTCGCCCATCTCGTGCAAAGGCTGCACCCCGGGGCGATCGTTGATCTGCACGACGGCACAGGGTCGCATCAAGACGATGCGAAGCTCTTGCGGCGTCGGCACGAGGAGCTCGCGATGCTGCCCGACTTCTTAACGCGGTCGCTGGCCGCCGGTTACCGGTTCGTGACGCTGTCCGAGCTCTTGCACCGCCCCACCGGCAGCGCCGCCGCGCCCTCGACGCGATCGCTGCTGGTACACCCGCAGCCAGCTGTGCCGGGTGACTGACGGGATCGGGATCCGATGCCAGAGGTCCTGATCGAGGACACCAACCCCTATTCGACCCGGCGCGCGTCGCTGCTGGCCGAGGACGGAAACCTGTACCTCTACCTCTCCGCCCTTTCGGGGTCCCGGGAGGATCCCACCGAAGCGGTCGAGCCCACCGTGTCGGCGGTGTGGGTTGCCAACCATGGCCCGGCACCGAAGCGCCTGCGGCCCGGTGATCAGCATGGAGCGGGTCGTCCTCCGATCATGGGCTGCGACGGGACCACCTTTCCCCTCGGATGCCCGCCGCTCAATGGCTCGCCCGAGCTCGTGTGGTTCGAGGAGGGCGACGGTGTTGCGCTGCTCGACGCGGACGGTCTCCTCGCAGTGATCCCCGGATGGGGCGGAAGGGAAGGGTTCTGCGGCTACGCCCGCTACTGCCGTGAGCAGACGCCGCTGGCTTGGCCGCTGGGATCAGCTGCCCGGGCGACGCTCGACAAGAAGGTCGCCGCCTCTCGAGAGTTCTGGGCGTGGCGGTTGTCCGATGGATGGGACGAGGTCGAGACTTCAGGGCTCGCGCACCTCGACGCGCGCATCGGGCCCCGAGAGGCGATATGGCGGATCGACGGGGGCAGCTTCCCCGAGATGATCGCCAGCCAGCACCGCCTCGGCGGCCGAGAGGCGTGGATCACGTCGACCACCGGTCTGTCGGCGCAGAGGATGCCGCAGGTCGAGCAGTTCGTGCAGAGGCTGGGAGATGGCGGCCGGATCGAGCTTGCCGTAGGTACCGCGACTGCCGACCAAGGTGCGCGAGAGGTTGTCGGCGGTCCTGGGTCGATCCCGTTCAGCCGGATGACATGGCTCGGAGAGGGCCACGTAGTGGATGGCGAGCCGGTGCGCAGCTCGTCGCTCGGGTCCGACATGGCAGGTGTGTTGCTCACCGCCAACCCGCCGCCCGGCCCCGGGCCGTCAGTTCCTGATCTCTCGGGCCTGTTTCGCCGAGGCGAACCCGTTACCTGGCTCTGGGTGATCGCCATCGACGCAGCGACCCTGCGCCTGGCCCGGGCCGAAGGCGCCTCGGCGGCGCTCGACGCGCTGGCCGCGGCCGGCCGAGGCTGGGTGCATTAGCGGCTCTGCGGTAGCCGCGGCGCCGCCCTCCAACTCGACACAATTGCTGGCTGATACCGCGGCTGTTGCGTCGAGAACGGAGTGCGGACTCGGGCGCCCTAGCGAGGCGACGGGCTAGCTGCTGCGGAACGTCGAGCTCAGTCGTTGTTGGACCGCGCGGATCTGCTGCTCGTCGCTGGCCAACCCGACAGTCCACAGTTGCACTGCGTAGTCGCCGATCTTGAAGACGCGGTCATAGCCCAATGCCGGGCCCGTCGGGATGCGGACCTTGGCGTCGACGATGTCGAGGCCACCGGAAGCGGTGTGCTTGCGGGCCGTCACCGTGCCCCGAGCGCCTGAGGCGAGGCCGTCGATCGCCTTGTCGGCGTCGAATGATCGACCCGCGAGCTCATACACCCATACCTGCACGAGAAGGTTCGGAAGCAGGGCCTGGTAGCGGCGAGCCTTCACGGTCGCACCATCGGGAGCTGTGAGCGGTGGCGTGAGCAGCGTCGGCTTCTTCGGAAGCCGGAAGGACAGGCCGCTCGGCGTATCGGTGACAAGGACCCACGCCCCGCCGAGGGGCGAGGTGGTGGCGGGTGCCGGGGTGCTCGTCGTCGACGTCGACGACAGCTGTGCGGTCGGCCGCGGGTCGGTCGTGGGGTCGGCGACGTGCTTGGCGCTCACACCGCACCCGGCGACAAGGGTGAGCACCGCGCAGGCGGCCATCACGGAGTGCAGCCGCGTACCGGACACAGATCGCATGGGGAAGGCCCGAGCTCTGTAGGCGGTCAGCGGGCCACGAAGTACTTGGCCTTGGGATGGTGACAGATGATGGCGCTGGTCGTCTGCTCGGGCTGGAACTGGTAGCCGGTCTCTTCGCTGACCTCGATGCCGAGGCGGCTTGCGTCGAGCAGCTCGGCGACTCGGAGGTTGTCCTCGAGATCCGGGCAGGCCGGGTATCCCCACGAGTACCGGCCACCGCGATACTGCTGGCGGAACAGGCCGGCCAGCGAAGGGCCGTCCTCGTCGGCGAAGCCCCACTCCTCGCGGATGCGGCGGTGCCAGAGCTCGGCGAGCGCTTCGGCCATCTCGACGCCAAGACCGTGCAGCATCAGGTAGTCCTGGTACTTGTCGGCGGCGAACAGTTCGGCAGTCCGCTCGGAGATCGCAGCGCCCATCGTCACGATGTGGAACGCCACGTAGTCGACGTCGGGCGACTCGATGGGCCGGAAGAAGTCAGCTATGCAGTTCCACGGCGCCTTGCGGGATCGGGGGAACTGGAACCGCGTGAGCTCGCGGTCGCGCGATTCGTCATCCCAGACGACGAGATCCTGCCCGTCGCCGTTGGCCGGCCAGTAGCCGTACACCACCCCGGGGACAAGGAGGTCCTCCGAGCGTGCGCCGGCGAGCTGCTCGCGCAGC
>JBBSGQ010000186.1:0-7266 GCA_038253965.1 Acidimicrobiales bacterium
GCCCAGGCGGCCGACATCCTCGAGCTCAACGAGCTGCTCGACCGCAAGCCGGCCAACCTCTCTGGCGGCCAGCGCCAGCGGGTTGCGATGGGACGGGCCATCGTCCGCGAGCCATCGGCGTTCCTCATGGATGAGCCGCTCTCCAACCTCGACGCCAAGCTCCGCGTGCAGATGCGCACGGCCATCGCCAAGCTGCAACAGCGGCTCGGCACGACAACCATCTACGTCACCCACGACCAGACCGAAGCGATGACGCTCGGCGACCGGGTCGCGGTTATGCGTCGGGGTCACGTGCAACAGGTCGGGACGCCGCGCGAGCTCTACAACACGCCGGTCAACCTGTTCGTGGCCGGTTTCATCGGCTCGCCGGCGATGAACCTGCTGCCCGCGGAGTTGGACGGCGACACGCTGAAGCTGCCGATGGTTTCCTTCCCGCTTTCCGACAAGGTGCGGGAACGGCTGCGCGATCGGAGTCCGGCAAAGCTGGTGGCCGGCATCCGGCCGGAGCATCTCGAGGACGCCTCACTGGTCGGCGAGCAACGCGACAAGGGGGCCGTGTTCACCGCGGCCATCGAGATCATCGAGTGGATGGGCGCAGAGCTGTACGCGCACTTCACTGTGGACGCTGCCCCTCCCGGTGAGCTGGCCGAGCTTGCTGCGGATCTCGGCAAGTCCGACTTCGGTGAGAGTGACGGTGCCCAGGTGACCGCGCGGTTGGACGCGACGAGCGAAGCAGCCGAAGGCAAGGAATTGGAGCTGTGGCTCGATACGCACCGGATCCACTTGTTCGATGCGGAGTCCGGCCTCAACCTGCAGAACGACGAGTAGAGCCGCTCGGAGGGGCGACCGGCAGCCCTATAATCGAGCGACTATGCCGCTCGCGCCGCAGGAGCATGCTGGCGTGGCGCCCGGCTTCCCCGAACGAGCGGATGAGCCGCGGGTGGCCGATCGGGTGTGGATGTCGGCCGGTCTGGCGGCGTGGGTCGCGCTGGTCGGCGGAGCGCTCCGGTGGGGCAACTCGCTGCGAAGTCGTATCGACATCGGGGTCGACGCCCCACCGTTCTACGGCCGATTCGAGAGGCTGGTCACCGACCGGATCGCCCTGCCGATCATCGTCGGGCTGGCGATCGTCACAGTGGCGCCGATCCTGTTCGCGCGCCTGACATGGCGGTGGGTTCCCCCGATCGCCGGCAGCCTGTCAGTCGCATGGGGATTGGCCTTGCAACGGATCGACGGGACCGCTCTCGTCGAGCCCTTGACCACGAAGTACGACTACTTGGCCGGAGTGCGCGACGTCGGCACGCCGTTGGCCTACCTCCGCCACTTCACCGAGCAGCTCCACCGATACCCCACGCACGTCAAGGCCCATCCGCCCGGCATGGTGATGCTGCTCTGGGTCCTCGATCGCTGCGGTCTCAGCGGCGCGCGCCCGCTGCTGGTGCTCGTGTTGGCGGCATGGACGTTGGCGGTTGGCGCCGTGCTCGTGGCGCTGCGGGCGGTCGCGGGCGAACGGGCGGCGCGACGAGCGGTCCTTCCGGTAGCTCTCGCCCCCGCTCTGCTCTGGGTCGTGACTGCGAGCGACGCCGTGTTCGCAGGAGTGACAGCCGCGGCGATCGCGCTCGTCACGGTTGCGTTGATGGAGGGCAGCCCCGGCCGAGCGCGCGGGGATCGCCTCGCCTTCTCTGGCGGCGCTCTGTTCGGAGTGGCGCTGCTGTTCACCTATGGCGCAGTGCCGCTGCTCGCAGTGCCCGGCCTGGTTGCGCTGCGAGCGCGGCGACTGCGTCCCTTGCTGGTCGCTGCCCTCGGTGCAGTGGTCGTGCTCGGCTTGGCCGCGTCCGTCGGTTTCTGGTGGTTCGCGGGACTGGCCGCCACCAGGGTCGAATACGACATCGGCATCTCGCGAATACGCCCGTACTGGTACTTCCTGTTCGCCAACCTGGCGGCGTTTGCCGTGACCTGTGGTCCGGCGGCCTCTGCCGGGCTCGCTTCGATGGCTCGGCGAAGCCTCGACGCCGGGTTGTTGTGCCTAGGAGGGATCGTCGCAGTGATCGCCACAGATCTCTCGGGCTTGTCAAAGGGTGAGGTCGAACGTATCTGGTTGCTATTCGTCCCCTGGGTGGTAAGTGGTGTCGCGACGACCACCGAGACGATGATCCCGTTGCGCATCCTGGTCCTCGCGCAAGTCGCCTGCGGGATCGCCGTACCCGTCTTCCTCCGGTCGCCGAACTGACTGCTTCGCGAGGACGACGACTGCTGAACTTCGGAACTGGGAGCGAGACCGTTCAACGAGACCGTCCCGTGACGCGGGGCGCACATGTCGCGCTTCTGGCCGGCCTCGTCGCCGTCACCGGCTTCCTCGGTGTCGGGATCGCGACGCGCGCCCGGCCAGGGGTGTCGGTGGACAGTGCCGAGTACCTCTCCGTCGCCCAAGGTCTGCGGGACGGCCATGGTCTGACGTCTCCCTATCTGAGCTTCGGCGAGCCGTACCCGCACGTCGTCCACCCCACCGCCCGGACACCACTCGGTCACTTT
The DNA here is from genome assembly GCA_038253965.1 of Acidimicrobiales bacterium. Classification (GTDB taxonomy): domain Bacteria; phylum Actinomycetota; class Acidimicrobiia; order Acidimicrobiales; family Iamiaceae; genus JBBSGQ01. The sequence goes on from JBBSGQ010000186.1 coordinate 2,533, forward strand.
CCTCCGCTGTACCCGGTGGTTCTGGCCGAGTTGAGCGCAGTCACCGGAACCGACCCGCTGACGGTCACCCGTTGGCTCGGCGCCGCCTCACTAGCGGCTGTCGCCGCCATGGTCACCTATCTCGTCGCCCACCGAAGCGGCGTGCTGATCGCCGGAGCGGTGGCCGGGGGACTCGTCTTGGCCCCCGATGTGCTCGTTGCGCATTCGATGGCGTGGACCGAGGCTCTTTTCGGCTTGCTCCTCGTAAGCGCCGTGGCCCTGCTCGACGCTCACCTGACCAGTCCGAGTCCAGCCAACGCGGGCGGCCTCATCCTCGTGGCTGCAGCCGCGCCTCTGGCCCGCTACGCCGGGATAGCCGTGCCCGTCGGCGTGGTGATCGCGTTGCTCGTTGCCGGACCGCAACCTTCACGGTGGCGACGGTTGGGCCACGCCGCCCTGATCGGAGGCCCAGCGCTCCTGCCGCTGCTGGCGTGGGTCACGGTGTCCGGTCACGGCGTTGCAAGGGGCTCGGCGGGATCTAGTTGGCACCCTCCGGATGGCGAGGAGATCCGCCGCGGCTTCGCCGTGTCGGCCAGTTGGTTGGACGCGACTGGGCCGCAGGCTTGGGAAGTAGGCGCGCTCGTCCTGGCTGCGCTGACGGCAACAGCTGTTGCAAACGGCGTCCGACTCCTGCGACGGCGATCGGCGGTCGCCCTGCCGGACCGATCAGTCATCGACGTCGCGACAAGGCGCCGCTGGCTCACACTCGTCGTGGCCGTCATGGCGATCACGTACCTCGTCACCGTGGTGCTGTCTCGCCTGTTCATCGACGCCGCCATACCCTTCGACGCCCGGCTCCTCGTTCCGGTGCACTTGATGGCGGTGATCGGCCTGCCGCTGGTCGCGGTCAGCATTGACAAGACGTTGGTTCGCCGGGCGGCTTTGCTGCTCGCGGGCCTCGTCGCGGTCATAACTGTCGCCCACAGCGTCGACACGATCTCCGCCTTCCCGCATCAGAACGCCGGCTATCTCGGTAGGCGTTGGCGCAGATCCGCCGGACTCGAGGCCATACGCAACCTCCGAGGTCACACCTTGGTGGTCACGAACGCGCCAGATCCCGTGTGGCTCCACACCCGCCGGCCATCGCTCTTCATCCCTCTCCGAACCGACCTCTACGCCGACCGCCCGAACCCGTCGTACATACGTCAACTCCGTGCCCTCGATGCTGCGCTGCACGATCGAGTCGCCGTGATCGTCTTCTTCCATCGACCCACTCGGGGCGGGCGGCGGTCTCTCGACAGGCGGGTGCTGTCAACGCTGCACTTCCAGTTCGAGCGAAGGTTGGCCGACGCCACGATCTACCGACGCCGGAACGACTGACGCCGGAACGACTGACGCAGCAGAGGAGCAACATCTGACAGACCTCGAGTCGCCATTGGGACACGATCTGAGCCAGCGCGTAGCCTCCCGAACCATGTCAGAGCATCCCTTGAGCGAGCGGCTCGAGGACCTACGCAAGCGCCGCGAGCAGGCGTTCCAGCCTGGTTCAGAGCGGTCGGTTCAGCGTCAGCACGACCGGGGCAAGATGCTGGCCCGGGAGCGCATCGCATACCTGCTAGACGACGGTTCCTTTCACGAGCTGGACCTGTTGGCCCGCAGTCGCGATCCCGACACTGACGAGCGGCCGTACACCGATGGTGTCATCACCGGCTGGGGCACCGTAGACGGGCGCAAGGTCTTCGTGTTCTCCCAGGACTTCACCCTGTTCGGAGGAGCGCTCGGCGAGGTCTTCGCCGAGAAGATCCACAAGCTGATGGACCTCTCACTCAAGGTCGGCGCGCCCCTCGTGGGGCTGAACGATGGGGCGGGTGCCCGCATCCAGGAGGGCCCGGTGAGCCTCGCCAGCTACGGCGGCATCTTCCACCGAAACGTGAAGGCGTCGGGGGTCACGCCCCAGATCAGCGTGATCATGGGTCCGTGCGCCGGCGGCGCCGTCTACAGCCCAGCGATGACTGACTTCGTGTTCATGGTGGACCAGACGTCGTACATGTTCATCACCGGTCCGGACGTGGTGAAGACGGTGACGGGAGCAGACGTCACCCAGCAGGAGCTCGGTGGCGCCATGACCCACGCGTCCAAATCCGGCATCGCCTCGTTCATCGCGGTCGATGACAAGGCCTGCCTAGACGATGTCCGCTATCTCCTGGCGTTCCTGCCGTCCAACAACCTCGAGGTCGCCCCGACCGTCTCCACCGACGACCCGCGAGATCGCAAGTGCCCCGAGTTGTCAGCGCTCATGCCCGACAGTGCCAACGTGCCCTACGACATGCGGGAGGTCGTGACCACGATCGTCGACGACGGCGATCTCTTCGAGTACTTCCCACACTGGGCCAAGAACATCGTGTGCGGGTTCGCCCGGCTCGGCGGTGAATCCGTGGGGATCGTCGGCAACCAGCCCATGTTCTTCGCTGGTGTGCTCGACATCGAGTCCTCGGAGAAAGCTGCACGGTTCGTCCGCACCTGTGATGCGTTCAACATCCCACTCGTCACGTTCGTCGACGTGCCTGGGTTCCTGCCAGGCGTCGACCAGGAGTACAACGGCATCATCCGCCACGGCGCCAAGCTCTTGTACGCGTACTGCGAGGCCACCGTGCCCCGCATCCAGATCATCACCCGCAAGGCGTACGGCGGGGCTTTCGTGGTGATGAACTCGAAGTCGATAGGCGCCGATCTGGCCTATGCGTGGCCGTCAGCCGAACTGGCGGTCATGGGAGCCTCGGCGGCGGTCGAGATCGTGTACCGCCGTGAGTTGGCAGAGGCCGATGATCCGGCAGCACGCCGGACCGAGCTTGCGGACGAGTACGCCGAGCGCTGGTTGAACCCGTACATCGCCGCCGAACGGGGGTTCATCGACGACGTGATCGACCCCGCCGAGACTCGCACGATCCTCATCGACGGGTTGGACATGCTGCGGTCCAAGAAAGAGGAGTTGCCGCCCCGCAAGCACGGCAACATGCCGCTGTGAAAGCGCGCAAGGTTTCTTCCGACGTTGAGGGCGAGACCGGGCTGCGGGTCAGCGCGCCTGATGCGTCGGCGGAAGAGGTCGCAGCCATCGTCTTAACCATCGAGGCGACCTGGCCCCAGCCGCCCGCTCACGCGGGAAGCGGCACCGAGTCACGGTGGCGCTTCTCGGGCCGGTGGTGGTCCAAACCCGTTCCCGTTCGGCGCGATCGGCCCTGGTGATGATCGCTGCCGCGAAGCCGTTCGGCTGAGTAGGGTCGCGGCCGATGAGCGACTGGCAGCCACCTCCGAGCCCTCCCGGTCCGCCTTCTGGACCCGGTCAACCGCCTGGCGGGGGGTACGCACCACCCGGCCCCCCACCCGGGCAGGGCTATGGACCTCCTCCGGGAGGCGGTGGCATGCCGCCACCTCCCCCGGGCCAGGGATACGGCTACGGCCAGCCGGGTGCCTATCCAGCGGGAGGCGGAGCGAGCTACGGCGCGCCACCGTTCGCCGGCTTCTGGGCCCGTTTCGGTGCGGCGCTGATCGACGGGCTGATCGTTGCGGTCATCCCGGCGCTCGCGTTCATCGCTCTCGCCGCCGGACCGAAGGGTGATCGCCACCTCTGCACTGTCAACGACGAGCTGCGGAGCTGCCGTAATCCCACAGGACTCTCCTGGACCATCTTCGCCGTGCTACTCGCGGCCGGCGTGTTGTTCGGCATCTACTACTACGTCTTCGTGCTGGGCCGTACCGGGCAGACAGTCGGACGCAAGGCGGTCGGTATCAAGGTGGTGGACAAGTCCACGGGCCAGCCGATCGGACCGAGCCGGGCGTTCGTGCGCCTGCTCGTGCGCTCCGTGGCCTCGGGGGCGATCTGCGGCCTGGGATACCTCTGGATGCTTTGGGACGAGGAGAAGCAGACCTGGCATGACAAGGTCGCCAACTCCTATGTCATCACCACCTGAGGCTGCCCTTTCCCATCCCCTCGCCGAGCTCACGAGCGTCTCGCCTACCGAGGCCGTCGTTCACCACGGTCTCGAGGTGCGCGTGCATCGAGACCTGACGCCCGACACCGACTACGAGCTCGAGGGCTTCTCGTTCCGAACGTTGCCCGACCGGGGAGAGCTGTTGGCGACGTTCGCAACTGTCAACGACGTCCACTTCGGTGAGGAGGTGTGCGGCGTGGTGGAGGGTTCGAACGTCGGCCCGACGTTTCGGTCCGAGCCTGGCGACGACCCGTATCCGGTGGTCATGAACGAGGGCGCGGTGGCCGAGATCAGGGCCCTGGATCCGGCGGCCGTCCTCGTGAAGGGCGATCTCACGTCCAATGGCACAGCAGATGAGTACGAGGCGTTCCTCGCGATGTACGGCGCAGCGTTCGGCCCGAAGATGCACCATGTCCGCGGGAACCACGAGTCCTACTACCACGCGCCTTTTGCGGCCGTCCCTACCCAAGAGATCGTGCTCCCCGGAGTGCGCCTGGCGATGCTCGACACGTCGGTCGACGGTCTTGCGGGCGGCGGGCTCACCAGCGACCAGGTGGCATGGCTTGATGCGCTGGCCGTCGACAGCGACCGGCCGGTCCTCGTGTTCGGTCACCATCACGTCTGGGACCCGGCATCGAAAGAGCGGTCGAGGGCCTACTTCGGGATCCGGCCCGATGACTCCGAAGCCCTTGTCGACGTTGTCGCGCGGCGGCCGGCCATCTGGGGTTTCTTCGCCGGGCATACGCACCGCAACCGGGTTCGGCGA
>JBBSGQ010000187.1:0-7262 GCA_038253965.1 Acidimicrobiales bacterium
ACGGATCGGATGCGGTTCGTGTTGGCTGCGAACTGCAGTTCATGGGCCGAGACCACCTGGAGGTACCACAGCCGGGCGAACAGGGCGCCGAACAGTGAGATCGTTGCGATGCCCAGAACACCGAGACGTAGGCGTGAGGAGTCGGTGTTCATCGAGGGCTGAAGTGCTGTACCGAGGTGTTGGTCAGAGCCCAGCGCATCAGCGTCGTGGTCAGCGGCGCGAGCAGGCCGTTGATGGCGGCCACCAGGACGACGATAGTTGCCAGCGGAGGGCCCGACAGGGTCGACTGGCCGAGCACCTCACCGGCCAGGGCATAGAGCACGACAGCTGCCGCGCTGCCGATGGAGACGCTGGCCATGGGCATCCACCACGGAACCCGCAGGACCGAGCCCTGGAACGAGCCGACGACAAATCCGGCGACGCAGTAGACGAGGGCCGACAGCCCGAACGGTGTGGCGAGCACGAGGTCGAACGTCACCCCGGCTGCAAATCCGACGACCGCCCCCTTGTCCGGCCCGCCGGCGACGGCGGCACTGAGCGCGACGAGGAGCAGGAGGTCGATCCGCGCCCCGTCGAGTGAGAAGCGCGCCACGAACGACACCTGCAGCACGAGCGCGACGGCCAGTACGAGCGCGGTCTTGGTCGCGGTCAAGACTGGTGACGCGATCTTCATGACGGCGGCTCGCGGAGGATGACCAGCACGTAGCTGAGCGAGCCGAGGTCGGCTATCGGCACGATCTGGAGGACCTGCTGGCTCTCATCGCTTGATCTTCGCAGCGAGCGGACGCGCCCGATCGGGATGTCCGCCGGGAACGCGCTGCTGGCGAGCCCGGACGTGGTGACGTCATCTCCCCTGGCCACCTTGACGTCGGGTTTGATGCTGCCGTCGTCGACCGCGAGCATCTTGCCCAACCCGTTGCCGTGCGCCACCCCGACCGCCTTCGATCGGCGGAGCTGGACCCCCACCTCGAACGAGGGATCGGTGACCAGCGCCACGTCCGAGCTCGCTGCGTCGGCCCGGACGATCTTGCCCACGAGGCCTGCATCGGTGACCACCGCCATGTCCGGCTTCACGCCGTCCCCCGTGCCCAGGTCGATCTCGACTGTCCGATCGAAGCTGGACAGGGGTCCCGAGATCACGTGGCCGGTGCGCGTGGGGAGGTCGCCGAGGAACTTGACCCCGAGGAGTTTCTTCAACTCGGCGATCTGGCCGGCTTGCACCTTTGCGCGCACCTGATCGCCTCTCACGCGATCGAGCCTGCGCCGAAGGCGCTCGTTCTCCTTCTCCAACTTCGCGTAACGAGTGGCGCCGTGCCACGTGTCCGACACCGGTCCGAAGGCAGAGTCGGCCGCGGTCCGGACCGGGCGAAACACCGTGGCGAATGCCGAGCGAACGCTCTTGGACGGACCCGACGAGTCGAACCCAACGGCCAGCAGCGTGAGCGACGCGAGGAGAAGGAGGACGAATGTACGGCGAGCTGGACCGGTGCGCCGAGAGAAGACCACGTTGCGACGCGAGGTTCAGTTCTGGTTGTTCGACGAGAACAGGACGCCCTTCAGTGCCTCGAACTCCTCCAGGGACTGGCCCGACCCGATCGCCACGCAGGCCAACGGGTTGTCGGCGATGACGATGGGCATTCCCGTCTCGTGTTGGAGCCGAGCATCGAACCCGTGCAAGAGCGCGCCGCCGCCGGCCAGCACGATGCCGGTCTCCATGATGTCGGCCGCCAGTTCAGGTGGGGTCTTGTCCAGCGTCACCTTCACTGCGTCGACCACTGCCGACACCGGCTCCTCGATCGCTTCGCGGATCTCCTCGGTCGTCGTGACGATGGTCTTGGGTAGGCCCGTGACGAGGTCCCGACCACGGATCTCGGCATGCAGCTCCTCTTGGAGCGGCCATGCCGAGCCCAACGCGATCTTCACCTCTTCGGCCGTGCGTTCGCCGAGGGCGAGGCTGTACTCCTTCTTGATGAACTGGATGATCGACTCATCCAACTCGTCGCCGCCGACGCGTATCGACTGGCTGGACACGATCCCGCCGAGCGAGATGACCGCCACCTCAGACGTTCCGCCACCGATGTCGACGATCATGTTTCCTGTGGGTTCCTGCACGGGCAGGCCGGCGCCGATCGCCGCGGCCATCGGCTCCTCGATTATGTAAGCGGGCTTGCGGGCACCTGCGTACTCGGCGGCCTCCTGCACAGCTCGCTGCTCCACGCCGGTGATACCTGAAGGCACGCAGATCACCATGCGCGGCTTCACCCACCGGCGCTGATGCACTCGATGGATGAAGTAACGCAGCATCTTCTCGCAGATGTCGAAGTCGGCGATCACGCCGTCCTTCAGAGGCCGTATGGCCTTGATGTGAGCAGGCGTACGCCCGATCATGCGCTTGGCCTCGAGCCCCACCGCCAGAGGCCGCCCGTCTTTGACGTTGATCGCCACCACTGACGGCTCGTTGAGCACGATCCCGCGGCCACGGACGTAGATGAGCGTGTTGGCCGTGCCGAGGTCCACCGCCATGTCGCGGCCCAGGATGGAGGAGAGCAGCTTGTCCGACATGCGGGACGGGCCTCCGCGGCAAGGTGATCAGAGTTGGCGAATCGGAGAACAAGCGGAACCGCAGGCACTTCACGCTGCCTCGACACCGCTTCTCACAGATCGTAGACGCGGCGATAGGTTCCCAACTGGCACCCGAAATGTCCCAGCTCACCGCGATTCGACAGCCTGGCCGGGATTGGCTCGACCCTCACACCAGCTGCAGCGCCTTGGGCGGACCCACCGGATCAACCGTGGGCGAGTGGCAACTACTCAACCGGGAACCAGAGCGCGAGCTCACGCTCAGCCGACTCCGGACCGTCGCTGCCGTGGACGAGGTTCTCGGTGGTGGTCGTGGCGAGGTCGCCGCGGATCGAACCTGGCTGGGCGTCGGTCACCTTGGTCTTGCCGATGAGGATGCGGCACAACTCCCAGGTGTCGTCGTTCGGACCCTCGACGACCATGGCGAAGACCGGTGAGCGGGTGAGGAAGTCGACGAGCTCTTCATAGAAGGGCTTGTCCCGGTGCTCGTCGTAGTGCGCCTCGGCAAGCCTCCGGTCGACCGGCCGCAACTCGGCGGCCACCAGCCGCAGGCCCTTGCGCTCGATGCGTCCGACGATCTCGCCCACGAGGCCGCGCTCCACCGCGTCGGGCTTGCACATCACGAATGTCCGATTGGTCATAGGCGGGACAACGTAGCGTCGGGGGGACGAGCCGCTCACGTGCGGCTACGAATCGTTCGAACCGCTCCAGGCGCCGTCTTCGCGCAATGTCAGGATGTCGGCACCGTCCTCGGTGACCAGGATCGTGTGTTCGAACTGCGCCGAGCGCTTCCCGTCGACGGTGACCGCGGTCCAGTCGTCGTCCCACATGCGGTGACGCCAATCGCCGAGGGTGATCATCGGCTCGATGGTGAAAACCATCCCCGGTTCCATGACCTTGCTCGCCCGGGGGTCGTAGTAGTGCAGGATGGCCAGATCGGTGTGGAACGTCTCACCGATGCCATGGCCGACGAACGAGCGCACCACGCCGAACCGGTGGGCTTCGGCGTGGCTCTGGATGGCCCTACCGATGGCCGAGATCGGCTGACCGGGCCGGACCGCAGCAATTCCCTTCTCGAGGCATTCCCGGGTCACCCGCACGAGTCGTCGTGACTCCTCGTCGACGGTGCCCACTGCCCATGTCGCGTTTGTATCGCCGTGGACGCCTTCGCGGTAGATCGTCACATCGAGGTTGACGATGTCTCCGTTTTGAAGGGCGCGGCTGTCGGGGATGCCATGGCAGATGATCTCGTTCACCGAGGTACAGAGCGACTTGGGGTAGCCGTTGTAGTTGAGTGGGCTCGGATAACCGCCACGACGTATGCATGCGTCGTGACAGACGGCATCGAGCTCGTCGGTGGTGACTCCGGGTGTGATGGCTGCGCCGACCTCGGCCAGGATCTCGCCCGCAGCGCGGCCCGTGCGACGTAGGCGGTCGATCACATCTCGAGACTTGACGTCCTGCTCGGCCCGGTCGCTTCCTCCGCCGGTATCCGCCCACGGCGGCCGGTCGACACCTGGCGGCACCGCCCGGCGAGGGGTGATGGTGCCACGAAGCACCCTCCCGGTGGAGACCTTGTGGCAGCGCTTGAACTTCTTGCCGCTCCCGCACCAGCAGGGATCGTTGGGCCGAACCTTCGTCGTCGAGGCCGGCGCAACAGGAGGGGTCATGCGTCCACCTCTGCCAACAGAGCGGTACGGGCCGGACCGACGACGTAGAGCGAGCCGGTCACCAGGACGAAGTCGTCCGACGTGGCAAGGGCGAGGGCGCGAGCGACGGCATCCTCGACAGTTGGGACGGACTCGGCGACGACACCCAACCCGTCTGCGATCGCCGCGATCTCCGGGGCGGAGATGGCGCGGGGGGAATCGGGGGCGCAGGCCACCAGGAAGCCGACGTCGGTGACGTCGAGCGCCCTGAGGATCTCGGCCGGCTCGCGTCCGCCGAGCATGCCGATCACCATGATGAGGGAGCCGCCGAGCGTGAACTCCTCAGCCAGAGTCGCCGCACACGCCAGAGCACCGTCGACGTTGTGGGCGGCATCAAGCACGACTGTCGGTTCCCGATGCACGATCTCGAACCGCCCGGGCATCCTGACCGCGGCAAACGCCTCGGACACCACGTCCTCCTCGAGCGGCCGCCCGAAGAACGCCTCTGCGGCAGCGAGCGCTATCGATGCGTTGTCAGCTTGGTGGCCACCGTGGAGCGGCACGAGGACATCGCCGGTGACTCGCGCTGGAGTTCGCAGTCGAACGAGGCGGCCACCGACGGCCAACGTGGAGGACTCGCAGTCGAAGTGCTCACCGCGGATCCATGTCTCACCTGCCTCGGTGGCCGTGAAGATCGATCGCAGCCCGGGGTCGGTCTCACCGAGCACGAACGTGCAGCCCTCCTTGACGATCCCGACCTTCTCTTCGGCAATCGCCTCGCGCCATGCCCCCACGCCGTCGGTGTGGTCATGACCGACGTTGGTGAGCACCGCTACGGTGGCATCGGCGACGTTGGTTGCGTCATACCGGCCGAGCATGCCGACCTCGATCACCGCAACATCGACCGCGACGTCTGCGAAGAAGCGGAACGCCGCAGCAGTGAGGATCTCGAAGTACGACGGCGTGACGCCGGCCAGGGGCGCCACCTCGGAGATCGCGGTGATGGAATCGGCGAGGCGCGAATCGTCTATCGGATCGCCGTCCCACGCGATGCGCTCGTTGATGCGCTGCAGGTGCGGACTCGTGTAGGTGCCGACCGAGAGCCCGCTGCCTCGCAACAGCTCGGTGACCATACGCGCCACCGAGCCCTTTCCGTTGGTCCCGGTGATGTGGATGATCGGATACGCACGCTGCGGGTCGCCGAGCACACGGACCAGGTTGCGCATCCTGTCGAGCGACAACGCCCCGGCGCGGCCCGCGATGGCCTCGAGGTTCGTGTGTTGGTCGAGGTAGCGGAGAGCGGCAGCGAGTTCCACGGCCCGGTCAGGTTATCGGCGCGCCAGGGCCATCACGGCGACCGATCTCGAGCCCTTCCGCTCAGCGCCGGACGAGGATCAGCCTCGGCTCGCCGTCTGGATCACTGAGCCGCTGCTGCGCGCTCTCGGCCGCGTCCAGCGCTCGTTCCCGGGCCGATGCTGCTGCTCCTCGGACCGCCGGTCGGGCCCGCTCGGTGACCTGGGCAGCCCGCTCGCGCGCCGCCTCGGCGGTCTTGCTGGCCTTCTTCACGCCTTTTGCGACCCGTTCCTTCGCCGTGCTGGCGGCCGCTTCGGCAGCGGGGCGGCCTGCGTCGACTGCGCGCTCGGCGAAGCGCTGGACACGCGGCTGGGCAGAGTCGACAGCGTCACCGATGACGTCTCTGGCGCGCTCGGCGGCCGATGTGACTACCGGGCGAATCGACCCCTCGAGCTCCATGAGCTCCTCGACCACGCCCGACAGGACGGGTTTGGCCTTCGCCGCCAGCTGGTCAGCTCTTCCGCGTGGTTTGGCAAAGGCCGCCGCTCGTCGGGACCGACGCTCCATGACCAAGCCGACGAGTGCTCCGGCTGCTGCTCCCTGCACCGCCCCCTTGCCCGCAGCGCTCGTCAGAGACGGCTGGTCGGCGGTCTCGCTGTGCTGACGGGAAGCTTGAAATGCCCCAACTCCACCACCCACCGCTCCACCGATGAGTGCGCCATTGATCGCCTTGTGCATCACAACTCCCCATGAGCCGACGTCGGGATGTCGACCTTACCCAAGGGACCGGTGACCCGTGACAGCCCATCGCCCCTGAGGAGTCGCGGGCTCCCGGGGGCGGTGGCTCAGACGGCGATCGCTCAGCTCGCGGCGCGTCGAGGTCGCTGCGTGCGAGCCGCCGATTGGCGAGGCACCAACGTCGGATTGACCTTGTCCAGGACCACCGATGCGTCGATCACGCACTTCTCCACGTCGCTCCGGCTCGGCAGGTCATACATCACGTTGAGGAGCACCTCTTCGAGGATGGCCCGCAAGCCCCGGGCGCCTGTCGCCCGCAAGACGGCCTGATCGGCGATCGCCTCCAGCGCGTCCTCGCTGAACTCCAGCTCGACGTTCTCGAGGCCGAAGATCTTCTGGTACTGCTTGACCAAGGCGTTCTTCGGCTCGATGAGGATGCGCACCAGCGCCTCGCGATCGAGGTTCGAGACGACCCCGGTGACCGGCAGGCGGCCGATGAACTCCGGGATCAAACCGAACTTCAGCAGATCCTCGGGCAGCACTCCGGTGAGGAGATCGCCGAGGTCCTTCTCCTCGGCCCGCCGGATGTCGGCCCCGAAGCCGACCCCTTTCGCTCCAGCGCGGCGCTCGATGATCTTCTCGATGCCGGCGAACGCACCACCGCACACGAACAGGACGTTCGTCGTGTCGATCTGGATGAACTCCTGATGGGGATGCTTGCGTCCGCCTTGGGGAGGCACCGAGGCAGTCGTTCCCTCCAGGATCTTGAGCAGGGCCTGCTGCACGCCTTCGCCGGAGACGTCACGGGTGATCGACGGGTTCTCGGCCTTGCGCGCCACCTTGTCGATCTCGTCGATGTAGATGATGCCGGTCTCGGCCTTTTTCACGTCGTAGTCGGCGGCCTGGATCAGCTTGAGCAGGATGTTCTCGACGTCCTCACCCACGTAACCCGCCTCGGTCAGCGCTGTGGCGTCGGCGATGGCGAACGGGACGTTCAGCATG
>JBBSGQ010000188.1:0-7260 GCA_038253965.1 Acidimicrobiales bacterium
ACCGCCGGCGTGATGTTGAAGATGGCCGACCCTAGATGCACCCGTTCGGTCTGCGCTGCGCAGAAGGCGAGGAATGCCTCCGGTCCGGGCATGTGGGAGTACTCGTCGAGGAAGTGATGCTGGGGACACCAGACGTACTTGAATGCATGCTGATCGGCGACCTTGGCGATCTCGACGTTGCGCAGGATCCGCTTGTGCTCGGCCTGCGGGTCTGCCGCGCGTTCGAACTTCGGGACGAACAGTTGGGCGAAGACTCCGAACTCCATCTGATTCCCCTTCCGCGTGGCGTTGACCACAGCTGCACGCCGTCGAGCGCTTTGCTCCAAAACTGTAACACGTTCTAGTTTCGGGTCGGAAGCGACTGGAGTGTCAGTCCTTGGCCGGTCGCGAGAGGGCGAGGGAGTTCTCCCGCATGATGAGCCGCACTTCGTCGTCGGAGAAGCCGTGGAGATCGTCGACGAAGTCGAGTGGCTCGGCCAATCCTTCGGCATGCGGGTAGTCCGAGCCGAACAACACATGATCGGCGCCGATCGTGTCAGCAAGAGAGCGAATGTCGTCTTCGTAGTAGGGCGCGACCCACACGTGGCGCCGGAAGGTCTCCACCGGATCGCGCCCCTCGAACGGGCCGGGCGTGAGTGAGAACGACTTGTGCAGCTTCTTGAGCAGGCCGGGGACCCAGTCCGAGCCGCTCTCGATGGTGGCGACGCGCAGGCGCGGGAACCGGTCGAACAGGCCGTGGCAGATCAGCGCCGCCATGGTGTCGCTGATCGCCCGGTCTGCAGTGAGCACGCCGTACAGGGGAGTCCGCCGGAACGCCTCGAACTCGGCCGACTCCCCCCAGTCGACCATGTACCTGCCGTAGCCAGCCTCCCCCGAGTGGTAGGCGACGGTGATGCCTGACTCGTTGACCCGCGCCCAGAAGGGGTCATACAGCGGATCGGCCGGAGCGCGGCCTCCGGTCGGCGCCATGATCGGTCCGGCCCTCATCACCACCACGCGGGCTCCATGGTGGAGCGCCCAGTCGATCTCCACCACCGCCCGGTCGGGGTCGAGCAGGGTGATGTAGGGCGCGCCGAACAGCCGGTCCTGATAGTGGAGCCCCCAGTCGTCATCGAGCCACTCGTTGAACGCGTGGAACGCAGCGTGGGCCGCGACAGGATCGCCCAACAACGCCTCTTCCATGCCGACCCCGAGGGTCGGGAACAGGAACGCTCCTTCGAGGCCTTGCTGATCGAGGATCTTGATCCGGGCATCGCGGTCGCGGTACTCGGGGCGAATCGGTTCGAGCTCACCGAACGCACCCCGGATGTCGTCAGCCGGCGAACGGCCGCGGAAGTACTCGTCGAGGCAACCGGGCCGGGCGACGGGGTCGAACCTGGGGTTCGGGATGAACCGGTTGATGCGACCGGCCACGACAAGGCGCTCCTTGCCGTCCACGTTCGCCCACTGCATGGCGCGCTTGGCGTACCGGGGCTCGAGGTGGCGCGTGAAGGCGTCGGTCGCCTCGTAGTAGTGGTTGTCGGCGTCGAACACCGGGAAGTCGATCTTTGGCAACTGTTCCTCCTCGATCGACGCGCTCGCTAATCTGACGACCCGTCAGGAGTGACGGGCGGAAACGAGAACGTGTTCTCGTCACGGTATCCCGACCACGCGGAGTCCGGCCATGGGCCACACCACCTCTCCTCTTCACGGCATACGGATCATCGAGAGCTCGATGCTCGGTCCTGGCGCCATCACCACCCACCTCGCCGACCTCGGGGCTGAGGTGATCAAGGTCGAGTCACCCCAGGGCGACTACATCCGCGAGATGACGTGGCCGATCGTCGAAGGCGTGTCACTGATGCACCTCCACATCAGTCGCGGCAAACGCTCGGTGGTGCTCGATCTCCGTACGCCTGAAGGGGTCGACACCTACCTCGACCTCGTACGAGACGCCGATGCGGTCATCGAGGCGATGCGCCCAGGTGGGCTCGAGCGCCGCGGGCTGGGGTACGACCGACTGCGCGAGGTGAACCGCCGGATCGTCTTCTGCACGATCTCGGGCTATGGCATGACCGGGCCGTACAAGGACATGCCGAGCCACGGCCTGGCCTACGACGTTTGGGCCGGGCTGGTGAAACCCGAGACGACCGATGACGGGTTCAGCGCCATCCCCGAGCACCCGTCGGTCGGCATCCACGCCGGCCCGCTGTTCGGCGCGCTCGGCGTGTTGGCCGGGATCGTCGGGGCGCGAACGACAGGCGAGGGCTGTCGGCTCGAGATAGCCCAGAGCGACGCCGCGGCGGCCATGGACTGGTTGCGCAGCGAGACGTGGCGGGCTTATGAGCGGCCGGAGTCCGAGGTCACCGGCAACAAGTCCGACGGTTACGCACGCCGAGCGCCCGGCACGGCTGGCATGCGCGACGGTGTTCGTTACCAGTTCTACGAGACCGCCGACGGCCACATCCTGTTCCAGGCGTCCGAGCGGGAGTTCTGGGAGAACTTCTGCCGTGGGATCGACCGGGCCGACCTCTTCGAGTCTCACCCGGGCTCGAGGTATGCCGATCATGCGCTCGGCGACACCGAGCTGAGGCGGGAGCTCCGGGGCGTCTTCTGTACCCGCACGACCGCCGAGTGGGTTGAGCTCGGCGCTCGGGTCAACACCCCGATCGTGCGGGTGAACACGCCACAGACCCTCGCCGATGACCCGCAGTTCGAGGAGCGGATGCCGTGGATCCCGGCCGACGTCGTAGGCACTGACCAGCTGCCCACGCCGCTGCGGTTCCTCGATGCCGACCTGCCCATGCCGGCCAAGGCGCCGACGGTCGGCCAGCACACCGACGACGTCCTCCGCGAGGTCCTCGGTTACGACGATGCGCGGATCGCCGAGTTGCGAGCGGCCGGCGCGTTGGGTTGATCCCGGTTCTTGTCACTCATCCACGAGCGAGGAAACGATCTCATCAGCCAGCGCAGCTAGCAGCAGATGGCCGGTGTCGGGTGCCAGATGCACCGTGGCGTCGGGGATCCGGCGCGTCGTCTCCTCGACCTCCGCGAAGGGAACCGTCCGGTCTTCGACCCCGTGCCACCACCGGACCGGCACACCCACGTCGCCGGGATCGAAACCCCACGGCAGGGACAGCAGCCGGTAGTCGCGGAGCGTGCCCCGCGCGCCGTGCCGCATGGCGTCGACGATGAAGAACATCGCATCGCGCGCGGGGATCCCGGCGTTCTCGAGAACGTGTTGATCAGCGTGGGGGAGCTCTGCCATCCAGCTACGCAGGCTGATCCCCGGAGCGATCGACGCGCCGACCCCGATGGCGCGCAGGGCAACCCGGCCGAGTGGTTGCGCATGCAATGCGAGCAGGGTCATGCCGCGGTCGCTCGGGCTCATACGAGCCAACGAGGTGCGTCCCTGGTACGGGCCGGCGCCTGCCGCGACGCTGACCATAGGGAACCGATCGGGACGAGCTGCGCCGCAGGCCAGGGCGTACGGGCCGCCGCCGGAGTACCCGAATACGGCGAGCTGGTCGACGCCGATCTCGTCGGCCACCGCGGCGGCCTCGGCGGGCCAGTCGAGCAGTGTCCTGGCGGGCTCGAACGACGAACCCGCGAAACCGGGGCGATTGACCGCGACTATGCGGATCCCGTGCTCGTTGGCCGCCTTCCCCAGCACGACGGCCTCGGCACCGCAGCCCGGCGTGCCGTGGCAATACAGGATCGGGGTGCCGGTTGCATCGCCATGCTCGGTCCATGTGAGCTCCCGGCCGTCCGGACGCCGTATCGAGCGCTCCAGCAGGTCGTGCAGGATGCTCCGGCGCATGCGGAGAGTCTGCCGCCCGGTCCGGCCAGCGCGGACACCCGAGTCCCCGCCTTCTCGTCGATCTAGCGGCAGCAGGTATCGAGCGGGGCCTATCGCGTCGAGTGGTGACCCGCTTGGGCGAGCGTGCAGAACTCGTCGATGCGGCCTCGGAGCACATCGAGGCTGGATGTCCAGAACGCGACCGACCGCACATCGATGCCGAACCGGGCCGCCAGCTCAGCCGACTCGCCGAGGCCGGTGGCCGACAACAGGTCGTCGTAACCGAGGCGGAACCGGTCGGGGTCACGCTCGAACTCGGCGTACAGGCCGATACCGAACAGCAGTCCGAAGGTGTAGGGCCAGTTGTAGTAGGCGGTGAAGTAGTGGCCCTTGACCGCCCACATGTCGCGATGCAGATGGCGATGGTCGAGACCGTCGAGGTAAGCCGTGCGCTGTGCGTCGAGCATGAGCTCGCGCAAGCGGTCAACTGACAGGATCCCTCGCTCGCGCTCTGTGCTCAGGCCGCGCTCGAACAGGAATCGCGAATGGATGTCGGCCACGACCTGGGTCGCGCCCTGCAGATCGCCATCGAGGATGCTGAGCCGGGCCGCCGGGTCGTCACCCGCACCAGCCAGACCCGCCTGAACCATGATCGTCTCGCAGAAGATGCTCGCCGTCTCGGCAAGAGCCATCGGCGTCTGGCGTTGGAGCGGGGTTCGGTGGCCGAGGTTCGTGTTGTGGTAGGCGTGGCCGAGCTCGTGAGCGAGCGTCTGCGCGCCGTCGAACGATCCGTCGAAGTTCAGCAACACCCGGCTGACGTCGTCCTGTACCGGCATGCAGAAGGCGCCGCCGACCTTGCCCGCCCGGGGCTCTGCATCGAGCCAGCCTTCGGTGTCGGCTCGACGAACCAGCTCCGACAGCGTGGGCGAGTACGTGGCGAACGCATCGGCGACCGAATCGAGCGCATCTGGCCACGACAGCCGCCGCGGTGCGCCGACCGGCGCGAGGAGGTCCCACCACGGCAGACCACCCGTATGCCCGAGCACCTCGGCCTTCGCTCTGGTGTACCGGGCGAAGTCGGGCAGTGAGGTCACCACCGCGTCCTGCATGGCGGCCAACGTCTCGCGATCGACGTTGTTGGCGAAGAGGGCGGGGTCCAATGAGTCCTGCCAGTTACGCCGCCTGTTCAACGTGTTGGCCGCGCCCTTGAACGCGTTGAGCGCTGCAGCCAGCGGTACCGCAACGGTGTCCCATGCCTCGAGCTCCGCCTCATAGGCGGCCCGCCGGACTCCGGGATCAGGATCGGTAGCCAGACCCCGCACCATGCTCATCGGCAAGATCTCGCCGTCGGCTCCTCGATCAGCGTCGCCAATCGACGGCATCTCGGGCTCATCGTCGCTTGCACCTGAACGCCGGACGGGAGCGGTCAACCGCGCAGTGAGATCACCGTGCAACTTGGCCCAGGCTCGCCCGCCGGTCAGCGACAGCTCGGCGGCCAGGTCTTCCTCGGCTTCGCTCATCTGGTGGGCCGCCGCCTCCTCGGCCCGGCGCAGCGGAAAAGCGTGGTCAGCAGCGATCGGGCTGCGTTCGACGAGACGCTCGGTGCCGATGCTGGCCACCCAGGCCTGCAGTCGCTTGGTGAGCGTGGCAAAGCTGGCCGTATCGGCCTGGAAGCGGGATTGCAGCGTGGCCGCGTCGTCGTCACGAGCGTCAGTGCTGACATGGGCGTAGAGGAACGCGCCGACGAGACGCATCTGGTCGAGGAGCTCGTTGAGCGCGGGTATGACCTCGTCGATGGCTGTGACGTCTTGATCGGTGACGTCGCGTCGATCACCACCGCGCACGCCGAACTCGTCGAACCGCGAGCGCAGCCGGCCGAGATCCGCGAGCAGACCTTCGTGGGCCGATGCCAGCTCACGCGATCCGAGCGAGGGGAAGAACTGGGTGACGTCCCAGTGCGGCAGCGGCACTTCGGTCCTGTCGGTGACGGTCATCGCACTGGTGTAGCAGGCGACCCGTCGAACCTTCGTGGGGACCCGCGTCGGGTGTCCGTCTACGGCGGCACCTCAGAGGTCTGTCGCGACATCGTCGCCGAACGCGGCCGCGGCCTTGCGAGCAACCGCTGACCCTCTGCGGTTCAACGTGGGGCGTGAGCGCCGAAGCGGGCTGCCGACAGGATCCTGGGCACGAGCCACCGCGAGATGACCGGGGCCCCTTTGGGACCAAAGTGGAGGGCGTCATCGCGCAGGACGACTCCATCGAGCCTCACGCGGCACTTGTCGTCGGCCGGACACACGAACCGAGCAAGGTCGACGAATCGAGCCTCAGGGCGCTTGCGCCCCACATCGCTGAGAACCCGGTTGCTGCAATCCTGGCGGGCATCGAACCGGCGGGGATTGTCGCCCTTGAACCTCGAGTCTGGTGGAACCGGCGCTGACAACAGGACCACCTTGGCCCCGGTCCGCGAGAGCGCCGTGACGGCGCTGTTCAACCGTTCGGACCACCGTCGCTGCCACGCCGCCTCGCACGGGAACACATCCCGGCCGTCGACTTTGACCGGCAGGATGCCCATCCAGCCACCGAACAGCACGACCACGATGTCTGGCCGGAAGCGCCGCACGAACCCCGGCCACCGCGGGCTGCAATTGCTTATGTCAGCGGTCAAGGGATCGTCGACGTCTCGCATGATCGTGCACCCGATCAGCCCTCGATCGACCACCCGGACCCCGAGCTCCCGGGACAACGGCAGGAGCCCGTCAACGCCCAGGGACAACGCAACGGAATCGCCGACGATCATGAGACGTGGGGCACTGCTCGGCCCGGCCGTGTAACCCTTGGCGACTTGGCCGGCCCCGACGTGCGGCACCGGGTCGATCGCCCCCATGGTGCCCACGAGCAAGGCGACCACGGCGGTGCCGGCCGTCATCGACACGACCGCCGTTGCCGCACGGCCACGCAACGCGCCACGACGGATCGGTAGCTCGAGGAGGTGGTAGGACACAGCTGCCACGGCGATGGAAGCGGCGACCCGGACGGCGACGAGCGTCCACCCGTGGAGACCGAAGCGGTCGGTGTGCAGGTACTGGAAGATCGGCCAGTGCCACAGGTACAGCCCGTAGCTGATGAGACCGAGCCAGCGCAGGGGCCGGATGGCGAGCATCCGTTTCAGTGGACTGGTGTCGACAGTTGTGATGTCGAGCAGCACCGTCGTCGCTGCGAGGCCGCACACCAGGAACCCGCCGCGGTACAACACGTCGCTCGTGCCCTCGATCTTGATCCACGCGATCGCCAGCACCGCAGCGCCTAGGAGGCCGCTGGCAGACAAGAGCTGACGGTGCGCGGGTCGTACCGAGCTGGCGCCGGTCAGGTATTGCCGGCAGGCGAGACCGGCGCCGAACAGGATGGCCGCCGCCCGCGTATCGGTTCCGAGGTAGAGCCGGTCGTGAGAGGTCCCGGTCAACGCGAGCACGATCATGAGCGCG
>JBBSGQ010000189.1:0-7215 GCA_038253965.1 Acidimicrobiales bacterium
CGTTACCGTCACCCATCGCAGGGGTCTCCTCGTCGTCGCAGCCTTCGAACAGCCGCAACGATGGCGGGGCCCCTGCCGCCGTTGGTGGACCCTCACCCAACAGTGCCGGGATCACGCTCCCCACTTCAACGCGAAGAGCCGACAAACTGCGGCGACGCGTCCTGTGGTCTCTGCCGTATGGCCTCTACGTGCTCGGCAGCCGTGCCGGCGAGCGCCGCAACGGGATGACCAACAACTGGGTGTTCGAGATGGTTGCGATATCGGTCGGTGGGCCGCGACGGCTTTAGACGGCGAGCTGCGGGCCTCTCAGAGGCTTGCGATGGTCAACGTGCGTCTGTCTATCTCGCGACCGGTTGTTCGTGGCGGTAGGACAGTAGTGAGGGCCGCGCCGTTCCGGCTGTGTTGTAGGGGTGGGTGCGGTCGAAGGTGTCACCGGTTGTCTTCGCGGCGTTGAGCCGTCCGGCGAGCTGTTCCGCGTCGTCCTGGCTGGTGCACTGGGCGACGATGGTGGTGCCGACCGCGACAGTCCAAGGTCCGTCGTCGGGGTGGGTGACGATGGCGGAGGACACCGGGGACTCCGCGGTGACGCGGTCGTACCGGGATCTGTAACCGTTCACGACACGAAGGTAGGTGGATTCGCCGTTCTCGAGGTGGATCCCTCTCCTCTGGTGGTGGTGTCGCATCCCCGCCCCGGTGACGGAGCTGGTCCATAACCGAAAGCTGATGAGAGACACGAACGCCTGGATGAAGCGTGCCGCCTGCCTCGATGCGCCGCCCGGGCTCTTCTTCCCGCCGGACAAGGGCCACGGCACCGAGGCCAAGGCGATCTGTCTCACGTGCCCCGTACTCGCCGCATGTCTCGATGGCGCTGTCCTCCGTAACGAGGACACAGGCATCTGGGCCGGCGCCGGCTCGGATCTGCGGAGAGGGTTCGAACGCCTGCGCAGGGGTCGGCCGCATGCCGAACCGGAAGTGGTCAAGGGATGTCGGTGCGGGTGGTGCGTCGGGCTTCGATGGCACGTCGAGACCCTGCGATCCGGTTCGCAGGCTGCGGTGCGGCCGCCGGTCGCCGATCGAAACGGAGCGGGGGCGCGGCGTGGGTTGCGGTCGACGTTCAACCGCGGTTGCCGTTGCGATCCGTGCCGATGGTCAGCGACGAAGCACGGTCAGCGCCTTGCTCGCTTGGGGGTGGACACCGCGGATCATTGGGAGCGGTGGGCGCCGGTCGGCGTGTCCTATGTGGAGGCCCGCCGGAGTACAGAGGATGCTGCTCGACCGCTCATCGTCCTGGGCGTGCGCGCGCTGCTTGTCGCGCTCGGTGTGCAGGACGCGTGGTCGGTCGCGGTCGACGGAAGATGAGATGGCGAAATCTCCGCTTCAGCCTCCTTACCTTGTTGCAGGGCGGTGACCACGAAGACCGAACGATGCCAACGTGTGAGCAGATCGACGAGGCAATGAGGTCGGATACGTCGGAACGCGCGGGCCTGCGCCGAGCGATACACATGAGCGCCCGACGGCGACGAGAGGTGGAAAGCGATGACACTGGAAGCGACCTTGAGCGAGTTCAGGCTGGCGGCGACGGAGATGGCCAAGGGCAACCCCGAAGCGGTCAAGGCGCTGTACTCGGATGCCGACGACATCACCCTGGCGAACCCCTTCGGCCATGCAGTGCGAGGCCGGACCGAGGTATTCGCAGCCCTGAACTTCGTCGCCGCGAGGTTCAGCGACGGCGAAGTCAGTGAGTTCAACACGCTCGCCCGCTACGAGAGCCCGGAACTCGCCACCCTCGTGGACGTCGAGCACTGGCGCACGCGGATCGCCGGTGGTGACGTCGCCGAGTTCGACCTACGGGTGAGCAGCACCTACCGCAACGAACACGGCACATGGAAGCTCGTGTCCCGACACGCCGACCCCATCTCAACCTTCGACGAGAGCGGCCCCGTCCGTCGCAGCACCTGACCTGGTCCAATGACGGTCGCCGCTGCCCAATGCGACATCACCACCGCACCTCGGATACGGGCCCCAATGCCGAAGCAGCACATCCATGCCGATCTGGCTGCGGTGCTTCCAGTCCGCCGTCTTGACCTTCACCCACTGGGCCGATCGCTTGCCGGGCGTGTAGCGGGAGTCGAGCCGCTTGGCGACCAAGCCCTCGAGTCCGAGCCGGGCGCACTCGTCGAACACGTCGGAACTCGCCCCGTTGAAGGATGAGACGGTGCACCACGCTGGGCCAGTGAGCTCCAGTAGCTCGAGCAGCCGACGACGGTGAACGTAGGCCAGGTCGACGATCGGATTGCCGGCCAAATGGACGACGTCGAACGCGACGAACGTGAGGGTGGTCTTGCGGTGGCGGGCCATCATTTGCGGCGCCAACCGGTAGAAGTCGCCGGCCCGGCCCTGACCAGCAACCAGCTCACCGTCGAGCACCGTGCCATCCGGGACCGCGTCCACGAGTCCGGCCAGCTCGGGCAACGACGCGGTGACGTCGCGTCCGCTTCGGGTCCGGACCCGAATGCCGCCGTCGACGTGGACCATGGTCCGCCAGCCATCGAGTTTCGGCTCGACCGCCCACCGCCACGCTCCGGCCGGCACACGGTTGGTCGCAAGCATCGGCACGATCAGAGAGACCGCCACGGGCGCAGGTTACGGCTGAGAGGCGGGGTTTGATTGCCTGTTGTCCGCGTGTTGCCACGGCCAATGCCCCTTGAGCTCCACCTCGAGGCTGAAGCTCAGAACGGTTCGGGCGGATGGCGTCGCTGGTCACGGTCCCTCTGAACCAACGCGTTCAGCCTGGCGACGGTCCTAAGGTCGATCGATGGCTGCACCAGGAGGTACCGGACCGGTCGGGCCGTTCCCGTCGCGCGTTGGCGAGGACGAGACTGCCCAGGAGGAGTACGACAAGTTGCGGCGACGGGTGTTGTGGACCATGCCGTACGGCTTGTACGTGCTCGGCAGCCGAGCGGAGATCGACGGCATCGTCAAACGCAATCTGATGACCATCAACTGGGTGACGCAGCTGTCCTTCGAGCCGAAGATGATCGGCGTCGGTATCGAGCATGGCGCGCTGACCCATGAGCTTGTCACCGACGGACGCGTGTTCAGCCTGTGCACCGTGGACCGTGAGGATCGGACCATCGTCCGCAAGTTCACCAAACCGGTGGAGGTCGATCTGGAAGCGAGGACCCTGAACGGCTTCGCCTTCCACGATGGTGCCAGCGGCGCTCCGGTGCTCGACCAAGCGCCGGCCTTCCTCGATTGTGAGGTGCGCCAGTCTCTCGAGCTCGGCAACCACACGTTGTTCCTCGGCGAGATCATCGATTGCGGCTTCCAGAAGGACGAAGCCACCCCGGTGCTCCGCATGGAGGACACCAGGATGAACTACGGCGGATGACCGACCGGGTGGGGTGCCGGTCTCGGCCGGTGCTAGGAACTCGTGATGGAGAAGACCGATTTCGTAAAACTGCTCAATGAGGATCTCGAGACCGAGTTCCGTTCGATAGTTCAGTACGTGCAGCACATCGCCATCATCAAGGGTGCTGAGTACATGAGCACAGTCGATGAGCTGCGCGTTCACGTTGGACAGGAGCTCAACCACGCCCTCGTGCTCGCCGAACAGGTCGAGTTCCTCGGCGGTGTCCCGAGCACGACCACGCCGGAGCCGCCGGTCACCACCGACTCCCGCCAGGCTCTGGAGCTCGACCTGGAGCTCGAGACCCACCAGCTGGAGCGCTACCGCGAACGGTCGGCGCAAGCCGCCGAGCTCGGCCTGGCCGATGTCGCCGAGGCATTGCGGCCGCTGCTGGCGCAGACCCAGGAGCACGTGCGCGACCTCGAAGCGGTGCTCGACAGTTGAGCCAGGCCGAAATCGCCGATGCGGGAGCCGCTCGGGTCGCCTGAGGGTCGCTGCACCTACGATCGACGGCCATGACTGCGCGACCTGCCGAGATCCCCCGCCACGGGCGGGCCGCCGAAGAGCTGCTGGCCGAGATCGACAAGCACCAGGCGGAGGACATCGACTGGCGCGGCGGTCGCGCCTTCAGCCTCGTCTACAACGCCGACGATCCGGTGCTCGACCACCTCCTAGAGGAGGTCGGCCATCGTTACCTCCATGAGAACGCGCTCAACCCGTTCAAGGTTCCGAGCGTGTTGCAGATGGAGCTCGAGGTCATCGCGATGGCGGCCGGGCTCTTCGGCGCTCCACCGCGGGCCGGATCGATGTCGTCCGGCGGCACCGAGAGCATCTTCCTGGCCGTGCAGGTCGCTCGCGACCAGTCCCGTCGCGAACGGGGGATCGCCGAACCTCAGTTGCTGACGCCGAGCACCGCCCACCCCGCGTTCGCCAAGGCAGCGAAGTACCTCGACATCGATCACGTGCTCGTCCCGGTGCGCGACGACGGTCGGGCTGACGCGACGGCAACCGCGGCGGCGATCACCGCGCGCACAGGCCTGATCGTCGGGTCCGCCCCCTGCTACCCGTTCGGCGTGATCGACCCGATAGACGAGCTGGCAGCGCTGGCTGCAGAACGCGGCATCCTCTTCCACACCGACGCATGCCTCGGTGGCTGGCTGCTGCCGTGGTGGGAGCGGTTGGGCGAGGTGGTGCCACCGTGGGACTTCCGCGTGCCCGGCGTGACATCCCTGTCGGCTGACGTGCACAAGTACGGATACACGTTCAAAGGCGCGTCGGTGGTGCTCTACCGCGACCGCTCACTGCTCGAGACGCAGTACTTCTGGTACGACAACTGGCCCGGCGGGCTCTACGCCTCCGGAACGTCAGCAGGGACCCGACCGGCCGCGCCGATCGTCGGGGCGTGGGCTGCGATCAACCACCTCGGCGCCGACGGCTACCTTCGCATGGCCGAGGTGGTGCGTGACACGACCCGACGTCTCGAAACCGGCATTGGGAACATCGAGGGGCTTCAGATCACCCATCCCCCGGATCTCTCGGTCATGGAGGTCGGTTCTGATCGCTTCGACATGGCGGCCATAGGTGACGTCATGGATGACCGGGGTTGGAACCTGGACCGCCAGCAGGGCGGGCTCCATCTCATGATCTCGCCATACCACGCCAAGGTCGCCGATCGTTTCCTGGCCGATCTTGCCGACGCCACAGCCGAGCATGGTGCGAGCCGCGGTACGGCCACCACCTACGGGGGCGTGGTCTGAAGCAGGGTGGCTCGCCTCGATGGTGCGGTCCTGACCGGCGGGCGGAGTCGCAGGATGGGAACTGACAAGGCGCTCGTGCGGATCGAGGGCGTCGCGATGGCCCGAAGGGTCGCGGGCGCCCTGCAGGCCGGAGGCGCCGAGAAGGTGGTCTGCGTCGGCGGTGATCGGGCCGCGCTCGGGCATCTCGGGCTCGTGACGATCGATGACGAATGGCCAGGGGAGGGACCGCTCGGTGGACTGGTCACCGCGCTCGGCTGGTCGGATGCACCCGCGCTCGTGGTGGCGGGCTGTGATCAGCCGTGGCTCGACGGCGCTGCGATCAGGGCGCTGGTCGAGGCTCATGGAAGCTCAGGTGCGCCAGTCACCGTGTACCGCGTCGAGGGCAGGGTCCAGCCGCTGCCCGGTGTCTACGACGTCTCGCTTCGAGCGGATCTGGTGAAAGCGATGGCCGGCGGTGAGCGAGCGCTACTCGCCGCTGTCAGCGCAGTCGAGCCGACGATCGTGGAAACGACTGACGTCGAGGTGCTGAGCGACGTGGATCGGCCCGAGGATCTACCTTCGACGTGACACGCTGACCCGAGCGGCTCTGCGCTGGTCGGGAGCATCGGCATCGAAGCCACAAACCGATACGCTCCGCTGACTTTGCGTTCACCTGAGGAAGGCATGCGCCCCGATGGAGACACCTGAGATCGATGTGACGGAGTTCGCTCGACGTTGGGAAGCCGGTGCGACGGTCATCGACGTGCGAAGGCTCGATGAGTACGAGGCCGGTCACGTGCCGGGCGCGGTGCTCGTCACGCTCGAGGAAGTGCCGAGCCGCCGAGACGAGATCCCCTCCGAGGGCGACGTCCTCATGATCTGCAAGACCGGAGGCCGGAGTCGCCAGGCGTCCGAGTTCCTGCGCCAGCAGGGCGTCTCGGCGGTGAACGTGGCCGGAGGAACCCTGGCCTGGATCGAGGCTGGGCACCCCGTGGTCACAGGCGATCGACCGGACTGACACCTACGTGCCAGCGTTGTGGGTCGACTCAGACGCCGGGTTCGAGAGATTGTTGCCATCGCTGTGCAAAGCGGACGTCTATGCCGTCGACACAGAGTTCCACCGGGAGCGCACCTACTTCCCTCAGCTCGCTCTGGTGCAGCTGGCGTGGGGGGACCAGATCGCCCTCGTGGACCCGCTGGCCGTGTCGATGGCTCCCTTCGGCACCGTGCTGAAGGGTCCCGGCTTGTGCATCATGCACGCCGCGAGCCAAGACCTCGAGGTGCTCGACCTCGCCTGCGGTGCGCTTCCCAGCCGCCTGTTCGACACGCAGCTGGCCGCAGGATTTCTCGGCCACTCTCTGCCCTCCCTCTCGTCGCTGGTCGAAAAGGAGTTCGGTACCAAGCTCGCCAAGGGCGACCGTTTGACCGATTGGCTGCGGCGGCCGCTGCGACCTGAGCAGATGACCTACGCGGCCGCCGATGTCGAGTACCTGCTCGAGCTCGAACGCAAGCTCTCCGGCCGGTTGGAGCAGCGCGCGCGGCTCACCTGGGCCTTGGAGGAGTGTGAGCATCTCCGCCAACGCGGACGGGCGCAACGCGATCCCGATCAGGCGTGGTTGCGCATCAAGGAAGCCCGTCCACTACGGGGCCAGGCGGCAAGCGTTGCGTGGGCGCTCGCCGCGTGGCGTGAACGGCGGGCCGCGGACACTGACCAGCCCGTGCGCTTCCTTCTGCCTGACATGGCCTTGGTCGGGATCGCCCAGCGGGCTCCTTCCACCATCGAGGATCTCCGGCGAATCCGGGGGGTCGACGGTCGCCATGTCCGCCGACCGGTCGGTGACGAGGTCCTCGCCGCAGTCCGGGCCGGTATCGAGGCCGGTCAGCCGAAGACCCGTTCGGGCGACACCACAGAGATCGACCGTCACCTGCGCCCCGCCGTCACGCTCGTTTCGGCATGGGTGAGCCAGCTGGCCCGCGACTCCGAGATCGAGACCTCGTTGCTCGCCACGCGGGCCGACATCGAAGCGCTGCTCGCAGGTAGCGATGCCGCCCGATTGCGGATCGGGTGGC